>DAOTYY010000142.1:0-7465 GCA_034434695.1 Anaerolineaceae bacterium | reverse complement strand
TTCTGTTTTGCGCTTGACATCTGGCAGCTGCAGGACAACAATCGACATGGCGATCTCCGTTGTGATGGTGGTATCTATCATCTTACTCGGAGCTCGCCTATTTGTCAAAACCAACCATCTATGTTACAGACACTTTGCCAGAATTTGAGAAAGACCCCACAGATTTTGACCGCCCGTGAGGTCAGCTTGACAGGCTACGCCAGACAGGCGATCACCTGCGGTCCTTCCGGCAGGACGCACAGGCGGGGACCGTATTTTTTCTGCAGTTCGCCCACGGTGTGTTCTATGTTGCGGCAAGGGATGAACAGAGCCGTGCGAATCTGCTCATCGCTCAAACCATCGCTGTAAACATACACATCCGCCCAGTCCTGAAGCATGGCTTGAATCTGAAGCTGCCACTGGTCCTCGGCAGCAAAACCGGGACGCGACAGCATTTCATGCAAACCCTGCAATGAGCCGGCTTCGGCAATCAAGCGGGCGTAGCTGCCATCGTTGGGGATGCCATCCTCGCAGGCAGCCGCCATAAGGATCGCCCCGCCCCGCCGCACCACACGCTGCGCAGCGCGCATCCCTTTGGAAGTCTGATACAGATTCTGGTCCAGCGGGTAGCCGCTGTTGGTCGTCACCACCACGTCATACGGTGCGTCCACTTTGACCATTACCGACTGACGGGCAAATTCACAGCCGGCTCGGTGCGCGGCGCGCAAATCGCCGGCAAAGACACCGGTAATCTGCCGCTGGCGGTTCATCGTCACGTTGAGCAAAAAGACGTTGCTCAACCGCAGCGCCATTTCCATCATCTCTTCCCAAAGCGGGTTGCCATCGGTGATGCCGAAATTGGCGTTGGGATGCCCGACCATGTCCAGCCCATGATTGGTCAGCACGCTTTCAGCGCCCGCCAGCCCCGGCAGGACGCACTTCGGGCCGCCGCTGAAACCAGCGAACAGATGCGGCTCAATAAAGCCGGTCAGGATTTTAAAATCCGCTTCCACGAGAAAACGGTTGAGCCGCACCGGATGGTTGAAGCAGGTTACACCCAGCGAAATCAGGTTTTCAGCATCATGTGGGTCGTGCTGAAGGCAGCGGTAATTGTCATAAATGTAGTCCCCCAGCAGGAAACGCATTTCCGCTTCTGTGTGGCGGCGGTGCGTCCCCAGCGCGCAGAGCAGGGTGATATCTTTCCGCCGTATGCCAGCCCGTTCCAACTCTGCAAGAATAACCGGCAGGATGCGCGCGTTGGGCGTTGGACGGGTGATGTCGCTATGCGCCACCACCACCCGCATCCCCGCTTTGACCCGCTCTGCCAGCGCAGGGCAGCCAATCGGCTGGCGCAGCGCTTGCAGCAAAGCCGCCTGCTCATCTGCAATTCCCGGAACATGGCGCGGTTCAATCACGTCACAAGGTTCCGGCAGGTCAACCGTCAATCCGCTGCGTCCATACGCCAGCTCAACTTTCATCGCCAAACCTCCTCACCGCCACAAAGCTATTCGCGCGCAGTTTATGCCTCTGCCAGCAGTTTCTCCAGCGTCTGCACCAGACGGCGGTTCTGCTCCGCCGTGCCAATGGTGATGCGGGCAAACTCCGGCAAATCGTAGGCATCGCCCGGGCGAATAATGATCCCATGCTCCATCAGCCGCTCCACCAGCCAGAGCATCTTTGGTCCCAGCCGTGTCAGAATGAAATTGGTGTATGTCGGCACGTAGAACAATCCCAGCCGCTCAAACTCACGGTAAAGATATGCCTTGCCCTCGTTGTTGAGCGCCACCGAGCGGGCGCAAAACGCATCGTCCTCCAGCGCCGCCAGCCCCGCCGCCTGTGCCAGCAGATTCACCGCAAACGGTTCCTTGACCAGCTTCAAAGGTGCCAGCAGCGGTGCGCAGGCAAAGCCATAGCCCACCCGCACCCCCGCCAGACCATACGCTTTGGAGAACGTGCGCAACACTACCACGTTTTGCACCCCCCGACGCACATAGTCAATCGTATCCGGAAATTCCGGCGAAGCAGCGTATTCGTAATACGCCTCATCAAAGACCACGATGACGTGCTCCGGTACATCTTTCAGAAAGGCGTCCACTTCAACGGCGTTCAAAGCCGTGCCGGTCGGGTTATTTGGATTGCAGACAAACACCAGTTTTGTGCGCTCCGTGATGGCGCGCGCCATTGCCTGCAAATCGAGACCGTATTCTTTAAGGGGCGTCTTGACCAGCCGGGCGCGCATGGTATAGCTGAACACATCGTACATCGGGAACGAAGAGCAGCTGACCACTACCTCGCTCTGCTCATCCAGATACGCCATGCATAACTCCATGATCAACCCATCGGCGCCGTTGCCCACCGCCACCTGGTCCGCTTGAACGCCGAAACGCTGCGCCAGCGCCGCCGCCAGCACGGCGCTTTTGCCGTCTGGATACATGTTGAGCTGTGTCGCTGCCTGACGGATGGCTTCCAGCGCTTTGGGCGATGTTCCCAGCGGGTTTTCGTTGGATGCCAGTTTGATGACATCAGTAATGCCAAACTGCTTCTGCACCTCTTCAATTGGGCGGCCCGGTTTATAGACCGGTATCTGGCTGACGCCCGGCTGAGGTTTGATGGAAAAATTCATACAATCAGTTCCCTCCGCGAATGACTCTGACGTCTGCAACCAGCAGACCTTTGTTGAACAAAAAGACCGGGTTAAGGTCTATCTCCTGAATTTCAGGATACAGAAACGGCAAACGTGAGAAGTGTACTATAGTATCCGCCAATGTGTCCAGATCACACGGCGTTTGACCGCGCGCTCCGCTTAAGATCGGATAGGCTTTCAGCTCGCCAATCATCGCCTGCGCTTCCTCGCGGGTCAGCGGCGCAACCCGCAAAGAGATGTCCTTCAAAATCTCGGTATAGATACCGCCCATGCCCAGCACCACCACAGGACCAAACTGGGGGTCGCGCGAACAACCCAGCAGCACCTCCTGCGCTTTGGGCAACTGCGGATAGATGACCACGCCGCGCAATTGTTTCTCCCGCCCGATGCTCTCCAGACGGCGAAATGCCTCGACCGCCTCTTCATCGCTGCTGATGCCGACAATCACCCCGCCGACTTCGGATTTGTGGATGATCTGCGGCGAGACCACTTTCATCACCGCCGGGTAGCCCACCGCCCGGCAGCCTTCCACTGCCGCCGTCTCATCGCCGGCAAAACGGAACGGCGGAACCGGCACACCATGCGCGCTCAGCCAGCTCATCGCCTGCGGCTCCAGAAATTCGCCCTGTTCGTTCAAGGGTAATGCACCAGCCGGCTGCGGCGTTTCGGGAACCGATGGAAGCGCCGCTCGTCTGGCTTCATAGGCTGCCATGTGCGCCAGCACGGTCACCGCGCGCTCGCCAACGGCAAAATCGGGGATGCCGCGCTGACGAAGATATGCCACGCTGGACGCTACCAGCCTCCCCGCCATAAAGCTGGCAGTGACCGCTTTGCGGCTGTGCTGGGCGGCATCGCAAACCCCGCGCGCCAGCGCCACCGAATCCAAATACGGCGTAGCGACATTGATCGCCAGCGCCGCATCATATTCCTCCAGCAGTGTCTCCAGCGCCTGACGAAAATGGTCTTCCGTCCCCTGTACGGTCAAATCCACCGGGTTGCCCAGTGCGCAGAACGGCGGCAGGGCATCTGCCAGACGGCGGCGCGCCTCTGCCGAAGGCGCTTTGACCTCCAGCCCCATCATCTCGGCGCGGTCTGCCGCCAGAATGCCCGGACCGCCGGAGTTGGTTACAATCACCACCTTTTTACCCGTCACCGGCGGCAAGAAAACAAACCCTTTGCACAGGTCGAACATATCCTCGACCGTCTCAACCCGAATAGCGCCGCTGCTCTTCAACGCGGCGTCATAGACGGCATCCGCCCCTGCCAGCGATCCGGTATGCGAAAGCGCAGCCCGCTGCCCGGAAGCCGTGCGTCCAGATTTGATCACCACCAGCGGCTTGCGGCGGCAGAATTCGCGCACCACCTCGATAAAACGCCGTCCGTCTGCAACCGATTCGATATACAGCGCAGCGACGCGCGTCTCCGGGTCTTCTGCCAGATAGGGCAGCAATTCCAGCTCGTCCAGATCGGCGCGGTTGCCGTAACTGACGAACCTGGAGATACCTACGCCTTGCTCTTCTGCCCAGGCAAGCACCGCTCCGCCCAGCGCGCCGCTCTGCGAGATAAACGCCATCTTGCCCGCCGGGGGACGCACCTCCAGCGTCGCATACAGGTTGCAGCTTGTACTGACAATGCCGGCGCAGTTCGGACCGATAACACGAATCCCGTATTGGCGCGCCGCCTGCTTCAACGCTTCCTCGCCGGCATGGTTGCCCACCTCGCCAAAACCGGATGAGATGACCACTGCGGCTTGCACACCGCGCCTGCCGCAGGCGTGCAAGGTTTCAACCACTGTCGGCGCCGGCGAGGCGATAACCACCAGATCAAGCTCGCCTTCAATCTCGTCCACCGCCGCAAACGCCGGAATATCCAGCGCGCCCTGCGCCTTTGGGTTGACTGCGTAGAGACTGCCGCGATAGCCGCCCAGAATCATCTGGCGCAGCAGTTCATAGCCCAGCTTGCCTTCGCTCATCGAACCGACCACCGCCACGCCGCGCGGGTTAAAAAAGCGATGCACGCTCATGGTCACCTCTCTGCCTCGACCAGCGCTTCCATCCCCGCCTGCAGGGCAAACAGGTTGCGTTCGGCAACCCTTTGCCAGCGCTGCCGCACCACCTGTTTGACCGTCTCGGCAGAAAGCACCTTCCCCAGCGAAGTGCATCCCAGCGCCGCACCCAGCACATACAGGTTATCCGGCACCAGCTCACCCTGATAAAGCGGAAGATTGTGCGGATCAAGGTAATGGAGGCGCGCACCTGCCTGCTCGATCTGCCCGCGCACCGTGTCCAGCGTTGGATAAGGCGCCTTGCCCAGCATGGCAGCCGTCGGCAGCCAGATATGCCCCCAAAGCACAAAATCGCCGCCGGGCTTGATAAACCGCACCGCTTTGAGCGACTCGGAAAGCTCCATTGAAATTGCCAGATCCGCTCCCTTTTCGGGGATATTCGGACCGACAAACCCGCGTCCCAGCCGCACCTGTGCCTTCACAAAACCGCCGCGCTGCGCCATCCCTTCGGTAGGATAATAATTCACCGGCAAACCCTGCAGGTATGCCGCTTCGGTGATCAGCTCGGCAATTGTCAGCACACCCTGCCCCCCCACACCGACCAGATAAATATCGTAGTTCATTTCACCCGCTCCATGTGAATCGCATCCAGATTGCAAACCGCCATGCAAAGACTGCAACCGGTGCACAGCGCCGGATCAACCTTCAGCTCACCTTCCTCAATGCTCAACGCCGGGCAGCCGGTCTGCGTGATGCACAGCTTACACAAGACGCATTTGCCCATATCCACCGCTGCCAGCGCGGCATTCTCCCCGCGGCGGTGGAACTGGATGGCACACTCCATGCGCGCCAGCACCACCTTGACGCCCGGCTGCTGGATGGCTTCCTTCAGAATTTCCACCGAAGAACGCAAGTCGGATGGGTCCATTTGATAAAAATGTTCCACCCCCAGCGCCGGTACAATTCTGGCAATGTCCACCTGCTGACCGCCTTCACCCTGAAACGCCGCCCGCGTGCCCGGGTTGACCTGCATCCCGGTCATCGCCGTCCAGCCGTTATCCATGATGATCAATGTCAGCGGTACCTGATGCTGAATGGCATTGACCAGACCGGGAATGCCGGCATGGAAGAAAGTTGAATCGCCCATAGTGGCGATGACCGGCGTCTTCACCCCGGCATGGACGTAGCCCTGCGCCAATCCAATGCTGGCGCCCATAGAAACCTCGTTCCAGATTGTATTGAACGGCGGGTTCATTCCCAGAATGGTACAGCCAATGTCGCCGGTGACCATCACCTCATCCTTGCGGTAGCGCAGTTTGCGCAGCGCCTCGTTGATCGCCATAAACGTACCGCGGTGCGGACAGCCGGCGCAAACGGTAATCGGGCGGGCAGCGGCATACTGTTCGGCGGCATAGCCCTGCAACGCCTCCGCCGGGATGGACAACCCCAGCGCCCTGCTCAGCCCCTCAATGACCTGATGCACGTCATAGGCACCGACGCGGCTGAACGTCCCATCCAGCTTGCCGATGATGCGCCCCTGCCAGTTCATGCGGTAGGCTTCAACTGCCAGGCTCTTTTCGATGTGCGGCTCCAGTTCTTCCAGCACCAGCACGGTCTGGCAGTGTTCAAGCAGAGCACGCACTTCTGCCGCCGGGAAGGGATGCACTGCCCGCACCTTGAGCAGTGAAACCGCCTGCGGGTCAAAGCCGTAACGAGCCGCCAGTTCAAAACCTTCATCGAGGTAGGCAATCACAGCCCCAGCCGCCACCACCCCCAAACCGCCGGCAACGGTAGAAAGGCTGAGTTCGTTCAACCCTCTTGCGGCAATCCACTGCTCTGCTTTTTCCAGACGAGCGATCAGGTCGCGATGTTGCTGCATACAGATTGCTGACCCGGCTTTGGTGAAGCGGTTGATGTCGCGAATCAATTGCGTCTCACGCTGCGGCGGCAATCCATGCTCTTCTACGTCCACCACCGTCTTGGAATTTGCCACCGCCGTCACCAGACGGATGAAAACCGGCGTGCCAACCTGTTCAGAAAGCTCAAACGCCTCCTGCGCCAGCCGGTAGGCTTCCACCGGCGAGGCAGGTTCTAACATCGGCAGGTCTGACATGATGGCAAAGCCGCGCGAATCTTGCTCTGCCATACCGGCATTGACGCCGGGATCATCGGCAACGTAAATGACCAGTCCGCCCACCACGCCCGAATAGGCAATCGAAATCAACGAATCGTAAGCCACATTGAGACCGGACATTTTCATGGTGCACAGGGCGCGCTGCCCTGCCCAAGCCGCTCCAGCGGCGATCTCCAGCGCCACCTTTTCATTGGTGCTCCATTCGATATGCCGCTGCGGCGGGTCAAGCGCCAGCAGGCTGGCAAGACAGCGGGTGGAGGGTGTGCCGGGATAGCCGGTGACCACTTTGACCCCAGCGCGCAAAGCGCCCAGCGCCAACGCCTCATTTCCGTTTATGATTTGCCTGGACAAGACGCCTCCTCATTTCATTTGAAAGGTAAAAAGGGAACTCTTTTATGTTCCATTATGCGGAACATAATTTCATTAATTAGAAGTATAGCAAATCCAACATCATGAGTCAATCATGCAGTTTATCAGTGTTTGTAACATCAGCGGTGGGTGAATTTCGGGAAAAGGCAAAAGGCAGGAAGTCCCCCTGCCCAATAACAGCTTAGAAAGCAGCACCAGACCCAGCCAGGAGCAGTGCAGCCCACATGCCCTGCCAGGATTTGTAACCGCGCACTGTACGGGAGCGCATCTTCATCCTGCCAATCACTTGCTCGGTGCCATTATTGGTCCAAGGCACCTCTTTGTGCCAGTCAAA
>DAOTYY010000141.1:0-17160 GCA_034434695.1 Anaerolineaceae bacterium | reverse complement strand
CGTTAACAACCGAGTGTATGAGGTTGCAGTCAGTAATCGGTGTCTGCGTAAAACACTCGCCGTAAATCTCACCCGCTTGGACGGAGCGGTCAGGCGGTAACGTGGGCGGCTGCGCCGTGCGCTGCCTGAGAAGCCGCAGCCTTTAGGCAGCGGAGAACGTCACTTTTTAAACAACCTCAATGACACTAAAAGGAATGCCGCAGTTCTCAAAGGCGTTCTTAAGCGCCAGAGCTTTTTCTGGAGTCAGATGGCGGATCACCAGCCGAACTGAAAAGCTGCCATCTGGACTGGTATCGGTAACTGAGCGAAGAATGTTTCCACCTTGCTCAAAGACTAGGGTGGTTAATCTTGCCAGCACGCCAGGGCGATGGGTTTCTTTGCCGCCCAGAATATAGACGTTAGTCCATTGGAGCTGTTCCTTTGAAATGCCTGCACCATCAAGCTCTTGAGAAAGGTCTTCCATGCGGATTGCACCAGAGCCGATAGCGGCATAGAGGTCTGTCAGACTGGCACAAGCCAGACGCTCCAGTAGAACGTCTGTGCGATCACGTTCAAGGGATTGAACATCCTCCAGCTCAATGATTCCCTTGCTAGTCAGCAATGGTTTAATTTTAGATTTCCCCACTTCGGCTGCTTTTTTCAGCGCCTCAGTTGCGAGAACGGAACGCAACAGCCGGGCTGTTGTATCATTGCAGAAATTGAGCCATTCTTCACTGGGCGTTAGTCGTTTGCCGCTGGTAATAACTTCGACCACATCGCCAGGTTTTACTTTGTCTGAAAGGCGCGCCAGATTACCGTTGACTTCAACGGCGCTGATCTTATCCAACAAGAATTCCTGCTGGATCGTCGCCACGGCGTCGAGGACGGTGGAGCCCTCTGGAACAAAGCGGGCGCCGCCAGTCGGCGTAAGAATTTCCACTGGATTGTAGTAGCTGATATCTTTACCATTTTGGAGACAGTACACTACTCCCCACAGGTTTTCACCTTCCATATCGCGAGTGGCTATGGCGACTTCAATAGCGCCTATTTTGGGTAAATAGGCGGTGATTTGCAAAGCGCGGTAACCATTTTGGGGGCAGGCGATGTAATCGTCGAAGCGGTTTTGATCCAGATAGGAACCAAAAAAGCGATTGACGTCTGCCAGAAGCAGGTAGCAATCGCGTTCGTCTTCATTGTCAACAATCATGCGAAAGCTTATGACATCGTTGACTTCAGAGAAGTCATTCATTGAAGCTTTACGCTCGCGTGCCATGCGGCGTAACTTTTGCCAGGACTGCCAGTAGCCATTGACGGTGATTTCAATACTGCCATTGATACCTGCTTTTTCCATGACGCGTGCCAGTTGTTCCATATGTCCATTGATAAACTCAAGGTTCAGGCGCGGGTCGTTGTCCAGTTTTTCTTTGACAAAGGCAAAAGTTTCAGGATCAGCATGCGGAAAAGCTGTATCTTCAAGCCAGCGTCTCCATTGATAGCAGTTCAAAATGCCAGCCAGCCGCCCGTAAGCGCGGATCGCTTCGGTAGCTTTTTGGCGGCGCCTATCTTCTGGCATATATTCCAGGGTCAGGACGTTGTGGCTTTTATCTGCCAGTTTTACCAGAAAGACACCCGGGTCTCGGAATCTGGCTAATTTGCGCAGGGTCTCGATTTCGCGCGAGCGACCTTCACGCGGGGCACTTAACTTGGTTACCCCGTCTACAATATAAGCCACTTCTTCTCCCAGGTCGCCGGGAAATTTCTGGCGGATCTGATCCAGGTTGCCCCCTTTGTCCTCAATACTATCATGTAACAGGGCAGCGATTGTCCAGGCATCGTTCTTCACCAGGTTGTCAATAAACGCTGCCACCCAGGCACAGTGGGTCTCAAAATAGGGTTCACCAGAAAGACGCAATTGGCCTTTATGCAGCTCTTTGCCCCAGCGATAGGCTTCGGCAATTGCTTCATTGCGCGGAACAAACTCGCCAGGTGAGAATTCACCGGTCAATCTTGGACGAACCTCCTGTATGGGTTTAATCCTTACCATGTTTTTACACTCTTGAACCTGGTAATTAATTGTACTCCTCCTTAAAGAGCACATGAAAAGCAATCAATTATGATTTTGTTTTACGGGCGATAACCACGGAGATATTGTCGGGTGCTTCATTTTCGTTTGCCAGTTCGACCAGACGCCTGGCTGCTACCTGCGGTGGTAATGTTAGGACAACTTCTTGAATTTGTGTTTCGGGAATCACGCTCCATAGCCCATCAGTACAAAGCAGAATCACATCGCCTTTGTGGACAGCGATGCTGGCGGTATAGGGTTTGACCTCTTGTCGCTGAGCGCTTAGCGAAAGCGTCAGTACATTACGGCGCGGGTGTTGCTGGGCTTCTTCTGGGGTCAGGCTGCCAATGTGCACCATCTCGGCGACCAGACTGTGATCATAGCTGATTTGCAACACCTGCTTTTCATTGATCAGATAAGCGCGGCTGTCACCGACGTTCGAAAAGTGGGTGACGTGAGGTTCCAGAATGGCAGCAACGACCGTGCTGCCCATTTTGGAAAGTTGGGGGTCTTTTTGAGCATTTTCGATAATTGCCAGATGTGCGTTTTGAATTAAATTTTCTAGAATTTGGATGTAGGATAGCCGACGAGCATCAGAATGCTGGTAACTTTTCAGAATTGTTTCTACAACCAGTTTGCTTGCCAGCGCACCACCATTATATCCTCCCATCCCATCTGCAATGACCAGAAGAGGCGGGCGGCGGTTCAGCATACCCGGCAACCAGACGCCAATGGCATCCTGGTTGGGTTGATCTCTGCGTTTTATACCCGTATCTGTAATTTTACCTATCTCAAACATCTGTCATAAAGTTGATGAACGCTTGGGGCTGCCGATTGTTGTGTTTCGAGTATACAGGAGTTGTCTAAATGCGTCAATTCGTACATATTCAGATTTTTCACATGCCAGTCAACGCGGAAACGGCATTTTTCTTGCAGTGCTTGTCAGATAATTGATTTGTTTGCAATATAATACTAAAATGGAGCAAGAACTTCATTAAAAATGCTAGCTGACCATACGATTCCGTTCACCCGTATCACGTTACCGCGGCGACGTAGTGAATACATTACTCGCCAGCGTCTAATGAATATGCTTAGTGAGCTGCTGGATAAAAAGCTAGTCCTTATTTCGGCTCCAGCTGGTTATGGAAAGACAACCCTGCTGATTGATTTTGCCAATCAGATTGAATTACCGGTTTGCTGGTATTCTATTGCCGCGTTGGATTATGATCCACAACGTTTTTTGTTAAATCTGATTGCGGCGATTAACCTGCGTTTTCCAACCTTTGGTCAGCGCGCATTGACGGCTTTGCGAAATGTGCAAGGGATACATCAATCCAGAATATCTGGCGACTGTGTTTAACAACGATTTATACGACAATGTCCCGGAGCATTTTGTGCTCATCCTGGATGATTTTCACTTAGTGAATGACAATCTTCTGATCCAGGAGTTCATGAGCCACTTTTTACAGAACGCAGATGAGAACTGCCATACAATTATCACTTCCCGAACACTATTAACTCTGCCAGTTCTGCCTTTAATGGTTGCCCGTTCGGAGGTGGGTGGGCTCAGTTTTGAGGAACTGGCTTTTCGCATGGATGAAATTCAGCAATTGTATGAGCGCAATCAAGGACAAGCCTTATCGGCTGATGTCGCCGGACAGATATTGGATAAAACTGAGGGATGGGTGACCGGCATCGTATTATCAGCACAGCTCGGCTTGAAACGTCCCGGGGAGCAAACTCGCCTGGCGCGGGTATCTGGGGTTGGACTGGATGAGTATTTTCAATATCTGCTTAATCAGCAACCTGATGAATTACGCGATTTTCTGCTCCGCACTTCTTTGCTTGAGGAGTTTGATGTCAAGCGCTGCGAGGTGGTGATTGGTCGAGCTTTATCGCTCTCCGGCGTGGACTGGCAGAAGCTGTTTGATGAAGTCGAGAAAAACAATTTGTTTGTTCAGCCGGTAGGGGATGATGGCTATTGGTTGCGTTATCATAATCTGTTTCTTAGTTTCCTGCAGACGCAAATGCGACGCGAACGCCCCTATGAGACCGTAGCTATCGAGAACGAACTTGCCACTCTATATCTCGAAAATGGCGCCTGGGATGATGCTTTTAGTATACTTAAGCGCCTTGGGCGAGTGGATCAGTTGGTCAAACTTGTAGAGCGGGCGGGCCCGGATGTTCTGGTCGAAGGGCGCGTTGCTATGTTATCTGCCTGGTTGGATGCGTTGCCGTCAGATGTGCTTGCATCCCGTCCCTTCATTGTGGCGTTGCAAGGTGCGCTTGCCGCAACGACAGGCGATATGAACCTGGCATTTGATCTATATGATCAGGCGATCAATGCTATGAAATTACCTGAAGATCGGCGTATTCTGGCGCGTGCGCTGGTCTGGCGGGCGACAACATATTATCGTATGATCGGTGATTATGCTTCAGCGATTGCGGATGCGCGTGAGGCAATCAGTCTGATTGAAGACGACCGGGAATTCAGCATGGTTTTGACTGAAGCGCAGCGTTGTGTTGGCGTTTGTCTGCGTATGCAGGGAAAGCCAAACGAGGCTTTGAAATGGTTTAACCAGGCGTTGACAGTAGCAATGCAGGATCAGGATGGCAGAAAAGAAGCGATGATCCGTATGGAGTTAGGACTTGCTTATGAAAATCTAGGGGAATATGCAAAGTCCAGAGAAATGTATGAAGCTGCCTTAAGCTACTGGCAAAAAGTGGATAACGCTTTCTGGTTGTCAAATCTGCTGAATAATCTTGGGGTACTTCAGCATATTACTGGTAACTATCAGGCAGCAGTGGAGACGCTTGAAAAGGCGTTGACTTATGCACGACTGGTGGGCCATGTTCGCTTGGAAGCTTTTATCCTGACAGGTATCGCGGATATTTATGGTGAGCTAGAAGCTTATGAAGAAGCCAACAACGCTTATCATCAGGCTCTCCAGCGCGCTCATCAAGTTCAGGAAAACTTTTTGTACGTTTATATCCATGTCCAGCAGGCAGTTTTGGCAGGAATCGTGGGTGAGTATGAACAGGCGTATCGTTTATTGGAAAACGCCCGCGCGGTGGCGAAGCAGGATCAGATGACATTGGAGGGTTATCTTTGTGACCTTGAATATGCGGGCTTAAAAATTCGTGAAGGGAAATCACGCGAAGTCATTCCACTTTTAGAGGAAGTCCAAGCAATTTTTGAGCAAGAAGGACAAAAAATCCAGGGTGAGCGGGCGAGTCTGTATCTGACGCTGGCGTATGGGCAGACTGGGCAGCGAGAGAAGTTGCTGGGCAATCTTATCAAAGTCCTGTCACATCTAAATACAGATTATCCCTCCGCTTCTCTGATTGCGACGGCAGCGCGGTTTTCCGCGCAACTGGAGCAGTTGAAAAACCTGGATTATGTTGGCGCACAATTAGACGACCTGCTGGAACGGCTGGCTAAATTCAACTCGCGTTTGCCTACTTTGCGCCGCTATTTGCGCTCGCTTGCCGTGTCAATTCCTTTCGCACCACCCACGATCTATATCCGCGCGCTTGGACGAATGCAGGTTAAGGTCAATAATCGTCTGCTCACGCTTTCAGACTGGCAAACGCAGGCAGCGCGCGATCTGTTTTTCCTGCTACTTGCACACCCCGAGGGTTTAACAAAAGAGGAAATAGGGCTTGTTTTTTGGCCTGATGCTGCACCTGAAGACCTCAAGTTCCGCATTAAAAATACCGTTTACCGATTGCGTCATGCAGTAGGTAAGGATGCTGTCGTTTTTGAACATGAATGTTATCGTTTCAACAATCAACTGGACTATGAATATGACGTAGAGTCCTTTTTGAGGGAAAATGCATTGGCGCAACAGGTAAAAGACCCTTTGCAAAAATTGACCCGTTATCGGGAAGCTATTAAGCTCTATAAAGGTCTTTATCTTGCTGAGGTTAACGAAACCTGGGTCTATTCCCATCGTGAACACCTGCGTCAAAATTATTTGAGCATTTTGCTTCAGGTGGCTGAGATATACCTGGGAATGTCCAATTACGAGCTGGCGTTGGAATATGTCCAGCGGGCGCTGGACGAAGATAATTGTCTGGAAGCGGCTTATCGCCTGTCATTCCGGATTTATGCTGCCATGGGTAATCGTCCTGCACTCGTTCGCCAATATCAGAAGTGTTGTGAAGTGTTGCAAAGGGAAATCAACGCTGATCCCTCCCCCCAAACTCAGGCACTTTATCTGGAACTGATCAAATAACGGTATACCTTGCAAAATTGTAATGGTCCACACCAGTTAATGGGCTGGTTTTTTTGTCTTTTGAGACCAATTTGATGCCTATTTTGTGACTGCAAAATCTCATAATGACCATAGTTGAAACAAAATTTACTGAGGAGAGAATGGTCATGATTGAGACAGTTTTTGCTCAAAAGCCTGGTGCGAGTGGTGGTTTTGGTGGTTACAAACCCGGTGCGAGTGGTGGCTTCGGCGGCTACAAACCCGGTGCCAGCGGCGGCTTCGGCGGGTAGTCTCAACTTGGCAAATTTGACTTTGATCGTTGGTCTGGCCTGTTAGGGCCGGTTGGTTAACCGCCTATTTGGTTGGCGGAAATAATAATCTACTTCCGGGAGACCGTCTCGGCAAGACTTTAATCAATTGACGCGGTGAGGGCTAATTTCTGATTTCGTGTCAGTGCAGGCCGCCGTTAGGCGGCATTTTTATACCTGTTTGCCGGAATTGTTGGTGATAGAAGCACCGTGTTTGCAGGAAGGAGAAGAAAAAATGACTATGCTTACCCGAACAAGTGAAATCAAGCCAGCTACCTCTTATCTTCAGCCTGACCCAGCAGCCATGATGAGGCGTGAGTGTAGCCGTTTGATTCACGCTGCTGTGGTTAGCAAGCGGTTTCGCGCTCGTCTGCTAAATGACCCATTGCAGGCAATTGAAACCGGTTATGGCGGTGAGCAGTTCATGTTCACATGTGAAGAAAAAGCTCGTATTCGTGCCATTCAAGCGGATACACTGGAAGATTTTGCCGCTCAGCTTGTGAGAATAATTGAAGTTCCTGTAGCGGTGGAATTGGCTTACCTCTCGAATCTGTAGATTTTCACCTTATCCACCATCCTTATTCTTGCAGGGTGGAAAATGATTATCCTGGAACAAGTGACCAGATATGAAAGCTTCTACCAACATAAACACGATCAGCCGCAGGGGCAACGTTCAGGATAATTCTTCTCACGAACTTTTTATCCCTATTGAGACGGATTATCACAACCGCGTAACCGGTATTTTTGTACTTGATCTTGCTGAATATGCGGAGAATGTCCAGAAAAATCTCTTTGATATTACTGGTAGCTACTTCCGGGAAGGTTTATCCGGATTGACGGTTCATCGTGCACCGCTAGATCAATCACTTCAGAAGGGATATATTGCTACCCTGCTAAAGCTGGCACGTTCTATAGATGAAAGTGATGAACATACTCGTTTCCATCGCTTGCGCACTGCTATCTGGGTTCGCCACCTTGCACAGGAATTAAGCTTAAGCGAGGAAGAAGTCAACATACTGGTTCTGGCTGCAAAATTACATGATGTTGGAAAGGTCATGGTACCAAAGGAAATTCTACTTCGTCCAGACCATTTATTGCCTAATGAATGGGATGTGATGAAGCGTCACCCGAATTTTGGTGCTGTTTTGATGGAACCTTCCGCTGCTCTGCAGCCGGTAATCCCTATAGTTCGGGCGCATCACGAAAATTATGATGGCAGTGGTTATCCTGCAGGGCTTGCTGGTGAGACAATACCCTTTGGAGCTCGTATTCTCAGCGTGGCGGACGCGTTTACAACGATGACGGATGGGCGGGTATATCGGCGTCCCTGCTCAATCTATCAGGCTGTTCAGGAACTGGAGCGGTGCTCCGGGACGCAATTTGATCCGCTGATCGTTGAAGCGATGCTGGCGTTGATTTATCGCGGCGATGTAGAAGATTTGAGAGAATACCTGTAAGAGTATCTCGAAGAAGCCATTACGTTTCGCCGCGTTGGGGAAAGCAGACAGGAATTAGGCGATATTTTCCACTATGTGGTTACCGTACTCCAGCAATGCTTTTACCATTGCTGGAGATCGTCCTTCAGCGTACACGCGCAATACTGGCTCGGTACCGGAAGGACGAATCAATAACCAGGAGTCGTCTGCCAGGATGTATTTCACGCCATCTCGTGTGCTGATCTGCACTACCGACTCACCGCCGATTTGAGCAGGAGCTTCATCCTGAAGTTTTTGGGTCATCTGACTCTTGCTGACCGGATGGCGCAATCTCAAGTCAGTGCGCTCGTAGAACGCCGGACCGACATCTTCCAGCAGGTTTTGCACCAATTCATATAACGACGTTTTGGAAGCCGCAACAATCTCGGTCAACAACAGTCCCATCAGAATACCATCCCCTTCGGGAATATGCCCTTTGAAAGAAATACCACCCGATTCTTCACCGCCAATGAGCACGTCCTCTTTCATCATGTAGTCGGCAATATGATTAAAGCCAACCGGAGTTTCGTGGACAGTCAGCCCATAACGTGCTGCCAGACGGTCAATCATGCGCGTTGTGGATACAGTGCGCACCACAGAACCCGTCCAGCCGCGCTTTTCTACCAGATAGCGCAGAGAAAGTGCCATAATCTTATGCGGGTCAACAAAATTTCCCCGCTCGTCCATTGCTCCAATACGGTCAGCATCGCCATCGGTTGCCAGCCCGAAATCCCCCAACCCATTACTAACCGCGCCTGCCAGCGCTCCCAGATAACAGGCGATCGGTTCCGGGTGCACGCCGCCAAAGCCGGGGTTCATCTCACCGCGGATTTCCTGCACTTCACAGCCAGTACCTTGTAGCAAACCGCGTATCACACCGCGACCGGAGCCGTACATCGAGTCAACGACGATACGCAGTTTGCCTTCGGCGATGATATCAAAGTTAATCAGTTTGCGCAGGTGTTCACCATAATCCAGAATCGGGTTGAAACGGCGGATCAGTTTCAGTTCAACTGCCTTGTCATAGTCCATCAGGTTAGGACCACGTCCGCGAGTTTCGTTGTCGTAAAGAAAGACCTCTACCTCGCGGCATTGTTCTGGCAATGCTGAACCGCCATAAGCGGACTTGAGCTTTACGCCATTGTAGCGTGGAGCATTATGTGAGGCAGTGATCATTACACCGCCAATAGCGCCCATATGATACACGTTATAAGAAATTGCCGGTGTAGGCGCATCCGCCTGCGCCAGATAGACGGTGAAGCCGTTTGCCGCCAGGACGCGCGCTACTTCTTTGGCATAGCGATCAGAGAGGAAACGCGTGTCGAACCCCACCACCATTTTGCGCGGGTCGGATTTTGTGTCCTGACCAGCGGTGTTGTTCCAGGATTCTGAAGCGATGGCATCGGCAATTGCCTGCGTGACCAGTTGCAGGTTGTGGAAAGTAAAGGTATCTGAGATGACGGCGCGCCAGCCGTCGGTGCCAAAATGAACTGTCATGGTGTGTCGTACTCCTTTTTGTTAAGTTACCAGTTGGGGATGGGGGTTGCGGTAACAAGCAGACTGCGTAAAATCCAGCCCTCTCGTCCATCGGGCAAGCGCACGTGAACCCAAGGAATACCCTGGTTTTCTTTTAGTTCCGGCAGTACCTCGACCAGCATACCGTTTAACATACTGGTGACCACGTTAGAAGTTGGATCGGGTTGTTCACGAATCAGTGCGCCGTTGAACTCGCCGGCATTGATGCGGGCATAGACGGGGGTCGGCGCAGGGGTAGAAGTGACAGTCGCCGTGCGACTAGGGATCAGGGTGCGCGTGGGGGTGGAAGTGATCGTTGGTGGTGGCGGGGGCAGAGTTGGCGTTGCGCTGGGAAATGGTGTTGGGCTTGGAGTAGCAGTAGGTGGGGGCATGGCGATGCGAGTGACAACCGCTGTTCCAATCCCGCTGAGAATGATGACTGCTGCGATGCCAATCATTGCCAGGCTGGTGCTGAAGGTGTATCCAAATATTCCCAGTGGCTTGAATCCCAACAGTAGTAAGACGATCGCACCTACCAATGCAGCCCATGCCAGGTGGACAGCAAACACAACCACGCCATCAGGCCAGAGATGAGGGATTCCACTGACCAAGCCAAATCCAGCCGTTCCAATCGGGAGATAAAGCTCATATGCCATTGCAATGCTGGCTGCGACTGGGCGCTGCTTGGGTTGACGTACAAACAGGTAAGCGGTCAATATGGCGCCAATTGTAAGCACAGTGAAATTCGCCCATGAGAAATGGGTGTAATAAATCCCCTGGGTGTTAGGGCGAACTGGAAGCCATTTTGTGATAAATCCGGCAAGCACACCGCCCGAAAACACCAACAAACTGCCGATGCCGATTCCACCCAGCGATTGGAAAAAGAAACTGACTGAACCCAGCACGGTTGCCAGTGAAAGGCCAATCACCGGTGCCAGAAATGGCGCCATTAGTGCTGCCAGCACGCCAACTGGCTGAGAGTCGAAAAGCAGAGCAACGCCTAGCGTCAACCCAACAGCCAGCGAAAAAACAAAGAAATCTAGCGAGGGGATAATCCGTTGTGCCAATTCCTTGAGATAAGCAGCGCGAGTATCTGAGTCGTCTATGCCAAATAAGCGCCGCTTGCGCCGCCGCCGAGCAGGGGACAGGGTTTTGTACTCTTCGGGAAGTTTCTGGCTGGTAGGCAAACTCATGCTGAACCAATCAGGTGTATTTTGATTTATTATAATACACTCACTCAAAGAGCGTTATTGGGATGTCGTCAGTACTTCCAGAATCGGGTAAAATTTGTGGCATGATCCTCAAAAGACCGGTTGTGTTTTTTCTTGTTGCCTTAGTTGTGGCATCTTGTGCTGCTCAGCCTGTTGCTCCCGTTAGTACAGAAACGCCAGAACCAACTGCGACTGCAACTAGTATTCCTACCGCGACCCCAACACCTGCTAAAGCGATTCTGGTAATGACAGATGATCCCGCTTTGCAACCCTTGCGTGAACTGATGTCACGTCTGGCTGCTGAAAGTGAATTGCAGCTTGAGCAGCGTACAGATGTGCAAATCGGAGATGTGTTGCCGGAATGGAAGGTCGTTGTTTTCGCAACTCCGCCAGCGAACCTGAGCGAACTGGTTAACGCTGCGCCAGGAACCCAGTTTTTGACATTCAGCAGCGTCGAATTGTATCAGGCACCAAACCTGAGCGTGATTTCTTCTCGGGCGGATTGGCAGGCTTTCGTCGCTGGTTATCTGACTACTTTGGTGGCTTTCGATTGGCGAACAGCGGCGTTTTTGCCATCTGACTTACCTGAAAGCGCAGTGATGAGCGATGCCTTTCGTAATGGGCAATATTATTTTTGCGGCAGATGCTCCACATATTATGCTCCTTATGCTGGTTTCCCATTGATTGTTTCCCTGCCTGTGGCAAGTTCTGCAGAGGAGTGGAAACTTGCTGCCAGCCCGGTTCAACAGAATTATGCATATGGGATCTATGTGGCGCCGCAGGCTGCCAGCGCAGATTTTTTGAGTTATCTGGCGACTTTTAATACTACATTGCTGGGTGGGCAAACTCCCCCATCAGAAATTTTACCAAAGTGGGCAGTCACATTACAATTTAACACGCTTGCCTCACTGGAACGGCTCTGGGCAGAGCTGGTGGCTGGCAAGGGCGGCAAGACGGTGTCAGCCGAATTTTGGTTAACAGACGTCAACCCGGCACTCTTGACGCCGGGTCGCCAAATACTGGTCGAAAAAGTCATTCAGGAGTTGCAAGAGGGTTCTATTTCGCCGCTTTCCCCGCCGCTTGAATAACTACGCCCGATCAAAATATGACAGGACGCAGGTTAACGGGGTGACCTATGATACTATCCTATGGGGGTAATTCAGGATAAACTATATTTTTGGATGTCCAGACATTAGCTGGAGGATGAATTGTCTTTCCAGACTGCATAACAGACTTTTTAGAATTGGAGTTACGATATGAGACGTCAAATGGTAACGCTTGATGCGAACGAAGCTGTGGCTTATGTGGCATATCGAACAAATGAGGTGATCGCGATTTATCCGATTACTCCATCTTCTGGTATGGGAGAATTTTCCGATGCCTGGTCTGCAGCCGGTATTCCCAATCTGTGGGGAACTGTCCCGACAGTGGTTGAAATGCAATCTGAAGGCGGCGCTGCCGGAGCTGTGCATGGTGCGTTGACCACCGGCGCGTTGGCAACCACCTTCACTGCCTCACAGGGGTTGCTGTTGATGATCCCCAATATGTACAAAATTGCGGGTGAATTGACCCCCACGGTTTTTCATGTTGCCGCCCGGACTGTAGCAACCCATGCCCTCTCTATCTTTGGAGATCATTCAGATGTGATGGCAACCCGCGCAACGGGATTTGCCCTGCTGGCTTCTTCCTCGGTACAAGAGGCGCACGATAACGCGTTGATTGCACAGGCGGCTGCCCTGGAGTCGCGTGTGCCCTTTGTGCATTTCTTTGACGGTTTTCGCACCTCTTCGGAGGTCAACAAGATCGAACAGCTCACCGAAGATGACATGCGCGCCATGATCAGTGATGATTTGGTGTTGGCTGTTCGACAGCGCGCCCTCTCGCCTGACCGTCCGGCAATTCGCGGTACAGCGCAAAACCCGGATGTGTTCTTTCAGGCTCGTGAGGCTTGTAACCCGTTTTACCTTGCCTGTCCTGAAATCGTCCAAAAGGTGATGGATCGCTTTGCCAGTCTGGTTGGAAGAAAGTACCATCTATTCAATTACACTGGAGCGCCAGATGCTGAGCGGGTCGTTATTCTAATGGGATCTGGCGCAGAAACTGCCGAGGAAACAGCTCAGTTCTTGAACCGGCATGGTGAGAAGGTCGGTGTGATTAATGTACACCTGTATCGCCCCTTATCGATGGAGCATTTGATGCAGGCTTTGCCAGCGACTGTGAAGTCCATTGCTGTGTTGGACCGCACGAAAGAGCCGGGAGCGGCGGGTGAACCGCTGTATCAAGATGTGGTAACCGCAATCAACGAAGGCATGGTCACTGGCAAAGCGCCTTTCCAGAAAGCACCGCGGATCATTGGTGGACGGTATGGGCTTTCTTCCAAAGAATTCACTCCGGCAATGGTCAAGGCTGTGTTTGATGAGCTAGCGAAAGAACAACCCAAGAACCATTTCACGGTTGGCATTTATGACGATGTTACGCAGTCCAGCCTGGCATACGATCCGCGCTTTTCAATTGAAGCAGATGATGTGGTTCGGTGTGTTTTCTTTGGATTGGGTGCAGATGGCACAGTGGGCGCCAATAAGAACTCGATCAAAATTATTGGTGAGGAAACTGAGAATGGCGCACAGGGTTACTTTGTCTATGACTCGAAGAAGTCTGGCTCAATCACTATTTCGCACTTGCGCTTTGGTCCCCGCTCTATTCGCGCGCCGTATTTGATTGGCGAGGATAATGCGAACTTTGTTGCCTGCCATCAGTTCAGTTTCTTGGAGCGCCTAGATATGCTGAAATATGCCAAACCGGGCGGTGTGTTCCTGCTGAACAGCATTTACGGACCGGATGAGGTCTGGGATCATTTGCCGATAGAAGTACAGACTGCGCTTATCGAGAAGAAGCTGCGGTTCTATGTGATTGATGGTTACAAAGTTGCGGAAAAAACCGGCATGGGTGGGCGTATCAATACAATCATGCAAACCTGCTTCTTTGCCATTAGTGGTGTACTGCCGCGTGAAGAAGCCATTGAGCAAATCAAAAAGAGCATTGTAAAAACTTACGGCAAGCGCGGCGAGGCAGTTGTGCGTCAAAACTTTGAGGCGGTTGATTCTACGCTGGCACATCTTTTCGAAGTTAAAGTGCCTGATAAGATAACCAGCAAGACCACTCGGCGAAAAGCGGTGCCGGATGCCGCGCCGGAATTTGTTCGGGAAGTACTTGGTCCGATGATCGCCTTTGAAGGCGATCGCCTGCCAGTCAGTGCGCTGCCGGTAGATGGCACCTTCCCCAGTGCTACCAGCCAGTGGGAGAAACGCAATATCGCTCTCGAGATACCGGTTTGGGAACCTGACCTGTGTATCCAATGCAGCAAGTGCGCTTTTGTCTGTCCACATGCGGTGATCCGCCAGAAGGTATATGATCCCAAATATCTAGAGAAAGCCCCCTCAACCTTCAAGTCTGCTGATGCCAAGTTCAAAGAGTTACCGGGGATGAGATTCACTATTCAAGTTGCACCGGAAGACTGCACAGGTTGTGCCCTGTGCGTGGAAGCATGTCCGGCGAAAGATAAAACTCAGGTGGGGCGAAAAGCGATTAATATGGCGGATCAACTACCGCTGCGCGAGAGTGAACGGATCAATTGGGAATTCTTCCTTAGCTTGCCCGATCCCGATCGCAGCAGTTTTGAGCCGACAACGGTCAAAAATTCACAATTGCTCACCCCGCTGTTTGAATTTTCGGGGGCTTGTGCGGGTTGCGGTGAGACACCGTACGTCAAGCTAGTCTCACAGTTGTTTGGTGACCGTTCGGTGATTGCCAATGCTACTGGTTGTTCTTCAATTTATGGCGGCAACCTGCCGACCACACCATGGTCGGTCAACAAAGAGGGGCGTGGTCCGGCATGGTCTAATTCTTTATTTGAGGATAACGCCGAATTTGGTTTGGGTATGCGCCTGACGCTGGATAAGCAAAATGAATATGCCTCAGAGCTTTTGCGCGCTATAGCGGATGAGGTTGGGCAGACACTGGTTGAAGAAATCCTTTCTGCTGACCAGTCTACCGATGCTGGTATCGCTGCTCAGCGTGAACGGGTGGCGGCATTAAAACAAAAGCTGGCAGAAAGCAGTGACCCGCGCGCTCGTAACCTGTTGGGGATTGCTGACGCGCTAGTGCGTAAGAGTGTCTGGATCATCGGTGGTGATGGTTGGGCATATGATATTGGCTATGGTGGATTGGATCATGTGCTGGCTTCTGGGCGCAATGTGAATATTTTGGTGCTGGATACCGAAGTGTATTCCAACACCGGCGGACAGGCGTCCAAGTCCACACCGCGCGCCGCAGTCGCCAAGTTTGCTGCCAAAGGCAAAGGTTTACCCAAGAAAGACCTGGGTATGCTGGCGATTACGTATGGGTACGTGTATGTGGCGCGGGTGGCGATGGGTGCCAACGATCAGCAAACCTTGCGCGCTTTTCTGGAAGCTGATGCGTATGAAGGCCCTTCTCTCATTATTGCCTATTCACATTGTATTGCGCATGGAATTGATATGCGTAAAGGGCTTGAGCAACAGAAACTGGCGGTACAATCTGGCATCTGGCCTCTGTTCCGCTATAACCCGAAGCTTCTGGACGAGGGCAAGAATCCGCTCATTCTGGACACGAAAGACCCCAGCATTTCGCTGGAAGAGTACGCTTATCGTGAGATCCGCTATCGCATGTTACTGCAGAGCGATGAGGCGCGTGCAGAAGCTTTGATGCGCAGCGCCCGTATGGATGTGGAAAAACGCTGGCAGTTGTATCGCCAGATGGCAGAAATTGAGTACCAGTTGCGTGAGAATGGCAGTAGCTACTAGGAAGGAGATGCAATCATGGTTGACTTAAGTACCAGTTATCTGGGGTTGCCGTTGAAAAACCCGCTGGTAGCAGCGGCGTCCCCGCTCTCTAAAAAGGAGAGTACTGTACGCCGTCTGGAAGATGCTGGTGTGGGTGCTGTGGTGATGTACTCATTGTTTGAGGAACAGATTACGCATGAGAGTCTGGCGCTGGATTATTATCTAAGCCGTGGTACCGAATCGTATGCTGAGGCGATCACGTATTTTCCAGATATGGAAAAGTATAATGTGGGTCCGGAAGATTATTTAAACTTGATTCAAAAGCTCAAGAAAGCTGTGGATATTCCCATCGTCGCTAGCTTAAACGGTATCTCAAGTGGCGGTTGGGTCGAGTATGCGCGCAGGATGGAGCAGGCTGGCGCAGATGCACTCGAGCTGAATATTTATTACCTGCCGACCGACACTAATCTGACTGGTCAGGAACTGGAGCAAACGTATGTGGATTTGGTTGGCGATATTCGTCGCCAGATTCATATTCCACTGGCAGTCAAACTCAGCCCATATTTCACCGCTCTACCCAATTTTGCCCGCCGTCTGGTACAGGCGGGTGCTAACGGGCTGGTGTTGTTCAACCGCTTTTTCCAGCCCGATCTGGATATTGAAATGTTGGAAGTGGTGCCCCGTCTGGAGTTAAGCACTTCCAGCGAACTGCGTCTTCCGCTGCGCTGGGTGGCGATTCTCTATAAACGTATCGAAGCAGATCTGGCTTTGACCGGCGGCGTTCACACGCCAGAGGATGTTATTAAATCTATTATGGCAGGAGCCAATGTGGTACAGATTGCTTCGGAGCTTATAGCAAATGGAATCAACCGCGTAGGCGAGTTATTGACCGGCATCGTGCAGTGGATGGAAACATTTGAGTATGAATCGGTTACTCAAATGTTAGGCAGCATGAGCCAACAGGCGGTTGCTGAGCCGGCGGCATTCGAGCGCGCCAACTACATGAAAGCACTGACCAGCTATGACCACCGCTTGAATGTTTGACTTAAAGCCTTAAGATAAAAGCCCCCATCCGTTAATGGTGGGGGCTAATTACTGCAGAAAAAGTCCGGGGGATACTATTCTTCCTCTTCGCCGGGTTCGTGATGTTTCTTCTGGCGATAGACAATCCGTCCGCGCGTTAAATCATAGGGGGACATTTCAACGCGCACACGGTCGCCTAATAGAATGCGGATATAATATTTGCGCATTCTGCCAGAAAGATAGGCAAGCACTTCGTGGTTGTTGTCCAGACGGACACGAAACTGCGTCCCAGGCAGTGCTTCCACAATGGTGCCTTCTACGGTTATCTTGTCCTCTTCTTTTGCCATAATTATCCTCACAGGTAACCCATTGGCGTTCTAAAATTTCAAACCCCGGGTTTCAACCTACTCAGCTTTAACGTGAGTTCGGGATAAGGAGAGGATCTCCAAAAGGGAGTAAACTTTTGTTACCACAACAACAGTTGAAACCCCAGGAGACCCTCAATGGACAGTTTACTCGTTTTATTCTGTGATGTCGATGATTTTTGCAA
>DAOTYY010000140.1:0-2723 GCA_034434695.1 Anaerolineaceae bacterium | reverse complement strand
CATCCAACAGGGAGGACAGCCCGGTCGCGGTGGTTTGCCCAAAGGCGCTTATCAGATAGTCGCTGTACAAGTCCAGGAGTTTGCCGTTTTTCATACACCAAGTTTACTCAAATCTGCGTAAGGTGAGTGATTCATTTTGCAGCAAAACTGCCCCGATGGATGGTCATTCGGGGCGGCTATGTTATTCAAACAGTTTTTTCGGCGAGAGTTGGTTTTATATATTCAGATCACGTCGTTCAAAGCTGATCTGGGAAGCCAGATAAAGCACAATGCATATACCTGAAAGTACCAGTAAAGTCCACACCGATGGCTGTGGGTTGAATAGTGAAAGTCTGGCGTTAATAGTGAATGGCGAAAGCAATCGCAGTGCACTGGGCAGAGAAGGGAGAAGAAACAACAAGCACGTCAAAATTAAGACTCCTATGCCAATCAAACGGCTCAGGCTGGTGTGCCCCTTCATAACACCCAACAGGAAGGCCAGGCTACCATGAATAAGCGCCGTCAGCCCGCAACTCAGACAACCTAACACCAGTATGTTCAATGGCAGGTTTATTTTCAATAGCCAGTTGTAAATCAGCATCAGTACGCAAACCAGAATGGTCAGCGCCAATGCAAGTACCAGCAATCCACCGTACTTTTGCAGGATGATCTGCCAGCGAGCAATGGGTTGAGCAAGCCATAGTGTCAATTCACCATTTTCTTCGCTTTTTGCCACTAAACTGCCTCCAGCCCAGATCAGTGCAATACTCAAAACCAGCGGCAAAATAACGAGGAAAGCAGCCGCCATGATCCAATGCGTTGCAGTGTCGGGTGCAGGCTCTGGAATGATCTGCGAGAATGCCATGAAAATCTTTGAGAAACGAGAGAAGATCGTCGGTCGAGATACCGGTGGTGTCACTAACATGATAAAGAATGTACAAATAGTTAACCCCACCCCCCATTTGAGCAGATAGGGGAGCAATTCCCGCCAAGTGCGGAAAAAGATACTAGCTTGCGGCATAACCTTTCACCCCGTAATAACGCTGGAAGACTTCTTCGAGGTTAGGTGCTTGACTGACAAAGTCCACAATACGGTATTGGCTGGCTGCTTTGATCAGTGCATCGGGGTCACCGCAAACTGTACAACGCAGGATGTTATCTTCAATTTTCAAATTTTGCAAATTAGCAACATTGGCAAAGGCTTCCGGTGGCACCGGAGCGGCAAAGCGCAGCTCGATGAAGCGCATTGCCCGATTGCGCAGTTGCACGCCGCGCTCAATGGCAATCAGGCTGCCCTGATGTATCACTGCCACACGATCACATAATCGTTCCATTTCAGCCAAGATGGACGAGCTGAGAAATGTAGTGCGTCCTTCGGCGCGAGCGTTATGGATCAACTGATAAAGCACCTGTCGGCTTTGCAATCCGAGTGTTTTGGAAGGCTCATCGAGAATGATCAGCTCCGGACGGTGCATGAAAGCCTGTATCAAAGTCAATTTTTGCCGACCCTCTGCGTTAAGCTGATCCAGCGGCGTGCTTAAGTCAAGGTCGAATTTTGAGGCGAGTTCCTCCACATAATCCCAGTCTACGCCGCGCCGCAGCTTTGCCAGATTGTGTAACATTTCTGCGCCGTTCTGCCGCCCACGCAAGACACAATCGGCAGGAGCGTAACCAATCTGTTGACGGATGGTGTAATCGTAGCGGCGGCTGTCCAGTCCCAACACCAGCGCCCGCCCGGAGGTTGGGTGAACATAGTTTAGCAACATGCGAATGGTGGTGGTTTTTCCTGATCTGTTAGGGCCCAGGAAGCCATATGTTTCTCCCGGTTCCACCATCAATGAAAGGTTGTTGACGATCAGCCGGTGACCGATCATCTTAGTTAAGTTTTCTGTACGAATCATCATGTAGCGCATTGCACACCTCCGTAGCAAAGACTGACGCCCGCCGTAAAGAAACCGGCTGGCTCAGGAGCGCCAGCCGGTGGGTTCAATACACCACATGAGTAGAACAAGCTCAATACTTATTCTACCTCAGCTGGTACCTCCTGAAGGGATAACATACACAGAAAAAGCAGACTGCCCTACCGCTTTTTCGGCTGTTCATTCCCGTTTTATCAATGAACTGGGATAACAGAGGATCGTCTTGACTATGGTCAGGACTATCCGCAGGGTTATCCGTAGTTTCTTGCTCCATTACCAAAACTCCTTTTTGGGCACACAATAACAAACTTGTGAAAAAGTGTCAAAGTAATTGTATGAGGTTAAAACCTTTCTGTCAAGCAAAACGGTGACGAGGTGACTGTTCCAAAATTAGTAAACTTAACCGACAACCGCCATATCTGGCGATCAGGAACCCTTACTATCCCCCAAATCTGGCGGTTTCAACGCATATCTACCAAATTTGGAACAATCACATTATTAAGACTCAGAACGAGATTGTAATATCAATGATAAGTTTCGAATCGTCTGGCGCAAAAATACTTGCGGTTAAACAGGAAATGAACTGCAAGGACTCAAATTATTACACAAATTCTACTTGGTTTTTTATCTCTAACAGTGTCTAAAAATTTCCCAGCCCACTTTGTTGCAAACACAATTGATCGCTCTTGACGTGTTTGTAACATCAGCGGTGGGTGAATTTCGGGAAAAGGCAAAAGGCAGGAAGTCCCCCTGCCCAATAACAGCTTAGAAAGCAGCACCGGACCCAGCCAGGAGCAGTGCAGCCCACATGCCCTGCCAGGATTT
>DAOTYY010000139.1:0-7302 GCA_034434695.1 Anaerolineaceae bacterium | reverse complement strand
GTCGCGGTGGTTTGCCCAAAGGCGCTTATCAGATAGTCGCTGTACAAGTCCAGGAGTTTGCCGTTTTTCATACACCAAGTTTACTCAAATCTGCGTAAGGTGAGTTAAATAACCAATTAATTATACCATTACAATTTTGTAAGGTGACCTTACAAAATTGTAAGATTTAATAAGGTGGTAAAATTCTTGTAACTACAAACAGCCTATTTCATGTGAGGCACTTATGAACGAAGCTGTCATCGTTGGAGCATCACGTACACCCATCGGCGCGCTGGGTGGCGCGCTGGCGCGTGTCCGCCCGGATGACCTGGCGGCGCATGTACTTCAGAGAATTGTTGAGCTCACTGCGCTTGATCCGACCACTATTGATGAAGTGTATCTGGGTTGTGCCAATCAGGCAGGTGAAGACAATCGTAATATCGCCCGCATGGCGACCCTGCTGGCGGGTTTGCCAGTTGAGGTTGCCGCGGCGACGTTCAACCGCCTGTGTGCTTCAGGTATGACAGCAGTGACAATGGCGGCGCGCGCCATTCGCGCTGGCGACGGACAGGTCTATCTGGCAGGCGGGGTTGAGTCCATGTCACGCGCTCCTTACTCCCTTCCCAAAGCCGAACAACCTTTCGCCTTCGGCAACTTAACTGCCTGGGATACTGCGCTGGGCTGGCGCTACCCCAATCCGCGCATGAAAGCCCTCTATGGCACCGAACAGATGGGCGAAACCGCCGAGAACATTGCCGAGCTGACCCATATCAGCCGCGAAGAACAGGATGCATTTGCAGTGGAAAGCCACCGCCGTGCCGTTGCAGCACAGGAGGATGGGCGTTTCGATGAGGAAATTGTACCGATCCCTTTGCCAAAAAGCGAGCCAGTCAGCTGCGATGAACGACCGCGCCGCGATACCACGCTGGAAGCACTGGCAAAACTGCGCCCAGTCTTTCGCGAAGGCGGCAGTGTGACCGCTGGTAATTCCTCTGGTATGAATGACGGTGCCGCGGCACTGCTGGTGATGAGCGCAGAGCGCGCTCGCCAGATGGGTATAAAACCTATGGCGCGCATCGTTGCTTCAGCAGTCGCCGGCGTTGAGCCGCGCCTGATGGGTCTGGGACCCGTTCCCGCTGCGCGCAAGGTGCTGGCGCGCGCCGGGCTGACCATCGCCGACATCGGTCTGGCAGAAGTCAACGAAGCCTTCGCTGTGCAGGCGCTGGCAGTGATGCGCGAGCTTGGTCTCCCACACGAGCTGACCAATGTCAACGGCGGAGCGGTGGCGCTGGGACATCCGCTCGGCTGTTCAGGAGCGCGCATTCTGGTCACCCTGCTGCATGAGATGAAACGCCGAGCCGCAGATGCAAAGCGCCCCTTCTATGGGCTGGCGACATTGTGCGTTGGTGTCGGGCAGGGTGAAGCGATGATCGTCGAATGGATGGATTAGCGAATGAAAATTCTGGTCACCGGAGCAAGCGGTTTTATCGGCTCGGCGTTATGCCGGGCACTGGTCAATGCGGGACACCACGTGCGCGCCTTTCATCGCGCTTCCAGTTCGCTCAAACGACTCGGCGATCTTCCAGTAGAACATGCCATCGGTGATTTAACTCAACCCAATACGCTTTCCGCTGCAGTTGAGGGCATTGATGTTATCTTTCACACCGCTGCGCTGATGGGCACAGAGCGCGACCCGGGGCGGCTTTACAGTGTGACGGTCGAGGGCACACGTTCACTGCTCAAGGCGGCACATCAGGCTGGCATTAAGCGCTTCATTCACACTTCCTCAGTGGCAGCACTGGGCGTGCCGGAAGAACCTCCATATCGCCAATCACCGCCCCGGCTGATGGACGAAAATCACACCTGGAACTTTAGTCCTCAGCGCTGGCGTTACGGATATGCCAAGTATCTGGCAGAACTGGAAGTACAACGTGCGGTCGCGCAAGGACTGGACGCGGTGATCGTCAATCCTACGATTGTCATCGGCGCGGGCGACATCTACCGCGCCACCAGCTCGTATATTGTCCAGGTCGCCCTGCAAAAGCTGCCTATATTGACCCGGGGCGGACTGAATACAGTGCATCTGGACGACGTGGTAGAAGGTCATCTGGCAGCGCTGGCATACGGCAAACGCGGCGAACGGTACATCCTGGGCGGTTTCAACATGACCATTGCTCACTTCATTCAAAAGATTGCGGAAGTCATTGGTGTTCAGCCACCCGCGGTGATCGTGCCACCCGGATTGATCCGCGCCTTTGCCCGCCCAGCCGCCTGGCTTCAAGCTTTCCTCACCTTGCCCGTTGACCCCAGCGCTCTGAACCTGGCTGGCTACTACTTCTACGTCAGCACGCAAAAAGCCCACCAGGAACTGCACCTTGCCCAACCCCGTCCCATTGAAGATGCCATACTTCAGGCATACCACTGGTTTCAGGAAACGGGAGCGTTGCCGTCCACTCCATTCAGGCAACCAAAAACAAAAAAGACCCCCCTGCCAGAACAGGGGGGCAGCAATGGAAAGCCAACACCCTAACCCATGACGGCACGACCGTATAACTGCTCACGGATTTGAATCACCTGACGACGCAACCGATCATCTCGCTCAATTAAATCAGCCACTTTATCACAGGCATACATCACCGTCGTATGATCACGCCCACCCAAAACCTCACCAATTTGTGGCAGGGAAATATTGCCGCTCTCGCGCAGCAAATACATCGCTACCTGACGGGGCAGTGCCACCTCACGCGAACGATCACGTCCGGTGATCTGGTCAATGGTTAAACCAAATGACCTTGCCACAGCCTCGACCACCTGACCAGGTCCAATCATTGTGCGTTGCGGCAACAGGTCTGCCAGCGCCGAATTAACCAGCTCCGGCGTCAACGCCTGTCCCGAAAGATCGGCAAATGCCACCACCCGGTTCAACGCGCCTTCCAATTCGCGAATATTGGATTGAATCAGGCGGGCGATTAACTCCAGAATGTGATTGGGCACCTCACGCCCGGCACGCTCGGCTTTGGAACGCAGGATGGCAATGCGCGTTTCTAAATCGGGCGGTTGAATATCTACAATCAGCCCCCATTCAAAGCGCGAACGCAGGCGTTCTTCAAGCGTGACCAGTGCTTTGGGCGGTCGGTCTGACGAAATGACAATTTGCTTATCCTGACCATGCAGGGTGTTAAAGGTGTGGAAAAACTCTTCTTGCGTTGATTCCTTACCGGCAATAAATTGAATATCGTCTATCATCAGGACATCAATCTGGCGATAACGCTCACGAAAAGCAGCGTTGGTGTGTTTTTGTATAGAATTGATAAAGTCATTGGTGAACTCTTCAGATGAAACATACAACACCCGCAAGCCGTTTTTATGCGTTACATTCGCAATTGCATGTAACAGGTGTGTCTTCCCCAAACCAACACCGCCGTACACAAACAAGGGATTGTACGCCCGTGCCGGATTTTCTGCCACAGCTATACAGGCGGCATGTGCCAGGCGGTTGCTGGCGCCCACCACAAACGTCTCAAAGGTATAGCGAGCATTGATGGTCGGGTTGGGCTTTAGCGGCGGTTCTTCCTCCGGAGGTTCATCTTCCTGCACACTATCTTCCGCATCATTGCCCTCAAAATCTTTGTGCCACACGATAAACCGCACCTGTTGCGGGCGTTCAAAAAATCCGCTCAAAATGCGCGAGACTGTGCTCGCCAGGCGATTTTCCAGCCAGTCACGGGCATACGCGTTGGGAACCCCAATGGTAAAGAGGTCATCCTTGTGAGACACCAACTCTGTGCTGCGCACCCAGGTGTCAAAAGCCGCTTTCGACATCTCCATCTGGAGCTGACCTAAAGTAGCCTGCCAAGCCTGTGTTGAGTTCATTGCACCTGCCGCCTTTCTTTACTGAAATTTCACCCTGCAAAAGCAACAGGGAAGCAAGCCCATTGTCCGTGACAATGAGATCAGGTGAAAGCTCAAATTCAAAAAGGCTTTTTTGAGCCTGATGGGTGAAGGAACAACAATCTGTTCCTGACAAAATGGATTCTAACAGAAAGCAGCCTCGCAAACAAGCCGCTAACCTTACGCCATCCTAAAAAAACCGCGAATTTTAAGCCTTCTAATGTTAAAGAACCTGTGGGAAATTTTTGCGCTCAGGACGAGTATCAGAACAAATGTACCTGCCGTAAATGGCATCCGCTAACCAAAGGATACGCCATATATGGCGATTTACCTACTTTAAAGCCATAAACAGCTCTATTTAGCACAAACAACTCAAAGGTGCCTGAAGCGTTGATACGCCTTGTTCGGCAAGTGAGACGCGATTTTCTGTCCATCCTTTGAAAAAGGGTTCTTAAGATTATGAGATTCCCGCACTCTGGTGCACCGCAGCAGCGTCCGGCTCACTTTGCCGTATCCTTCTCTCTCAGCATGAGTCGGGCTGCCCTGCGCCCAATTTCCACCGCAAAATTGGTGCCGCGATCCCAAGGATATACCTGACTCATGCTGGCGAAATACAAACCGGGCAGGGGAGTGCGAATATCCGGAATATTACGCGAGTGGTTAATCAACGGCACTGGCTGCGCATAGGATGTACGGAAAAGCCAGCTTTTGCGCACCCAATCAGGGCAAAAATCTGGATTGAAGCGCGTTAGCGAGGGCAAAAAACGCTGTAACAGTTCCTCGTGTGTAAGCTGAAAATATTCATGCTCCGGCTCCAGATAGTCCCCCAGGTAGATGAGATGATCACCGCCATAATGATCAGCAGAGATAAAATTCGTATGCTCGACCAGCGCCAGGAAAGGAAAGCCGGCGCTTTTGGGCAAGTTGAACCAGTAGTACCCCTCACGCGAGAGCGGCTGTGTCAGCGACAGCACCATCACGACTGCGCCCATGCTCTTCAATTCCAACACGCCGCGCAGATACGTCTCCGGCAGGTCGGGCGCCAGCTTTGCCAGCAGCGCCGGTGAGGCAGTTACTAGACATTGATCCACTACACGCTCGTCCTGTACGGTGGTCAGCTTCAGTCCACCATCCGGGTTCTTGCGAATTTGAGACACCACACTGTTGAGATGAATGGTCACGCCCATTTCGCGCAAGCGCGCCGCAAACATCTCGGCAAACGCTTGAAACCCTCCCTCAAAAGTTCCCAGCCGAGTTGTGCGCACATGCAGACGCGCCCACAGCCACGCCATATTTACCTGTTGATAGTAACGTTCGCCAAACTTGCTCTGCAGCAGCGGCTGCCACTGCAAGGCATACACCCGTTCACCAAACCAGCGCCGCGTCCATGCTTCAGCAGTGACGCGCTCCAGCGGTTTCCACCACGGCGTAAAGCGCAGATACGCCCCCGCCAGCCCGTAGCGCAGTGCATCCAACAGCGGAAAATGCCGCAGGATAAACAACGGGATATTGGAAAAAATGGAATCAAACGGATAAAACTTCCCCTCCCAATAAACAACTGTATAGGGACGGGGAAACAGTACCCTGTCACGCCAGCCCAGCTCATTAATCAAACCCAATACATGCCGGTCGGTGGCAAACCAATGATGATAATATTGTTCGAGCGACCAGTCCCAATGTGGTTCTTTGAAGCCCGCAGCCAGCCCGCCAACCTGCGCCGCGCTCTCAAAAATCTCTACCTCATGCCCGGTGCGCCGCAAATCATAGGCAGCCGCCATACCGCCAAAACCTGCTCCGATGATGGCTATTTTCATTAAGCGTTCTCCCTATCTATCAGGATGAACCGTTTGCGGTTCCATCGGTGCACTGCGCAGACTGCCAATGCGCAACGGCTGGCGCAGATAATAATACACGCCAACCAGCGTGATTGGAAACCATAGCGCCACATGCAATACCAGCGTATAAGCCGCCGCCACCTCGCCCGGCACGCTGTACGCCTTCAGCAGGGCAATCCCCGGCGCGTCAAACGTTCCTACGTAACCGGGCGCAGAGGGCAAAGTGGTGATCAGGTTAACAATCCCGTTCATCAGCATCAGCGCAAAAAAGCTGACCTCAAACGGAAATGCGTGCATCACAAACCAGTACTTGCCAGTCTCCAGCAGCCAGATCAGCGTGGTCGTCAGCAGGATCATCACCGCGTCCGCCGGCGAGCGCAGTGACTCCAGCCCGCTCAGAAAACGCAGCAAGACCCCGTTCACCTTTGAACGCAGGCGGGCAGGAACCCAACGTGCGGTCATCCACTGTAGAATTTGCTCAGCGCGTCGCGGGTACATTGCCGCCGCCAGAAAGACCCCCAGCGCGCCCAGAAAAGCTAGCGCCCCCCAGAGGGCAACCTCGCGGATACTGCCCACAAAACCCGAATCCCCCTGCAAACTCGCCAGCTCACCCAAGTTCAGGAAAACAAACCCCAGCATGACCACGCCATCGAAAATACGCTCCACAATGACTGTCGCCAGCGAAGCCGAAACCGGCACTCCGCGACGGTCTTTCAAGATGAAAGCACGTAGTAACTCACCTGCCCGTGCCGGGTAAATGTTATTGCCCATATAGCCGATGGTAACAATGGGGAACATCTCTTGCACCGGCACCTTTTGCAGCGGGCGCAGGAGATAGTGCCACCGCCAGGCGCGCACCCATACCCCGACAAAATAGACTGCAATGCCGGGCAACAGCCAGCCATACTCCGCCGCGCGCGCTGCCTCCCAGGCTTTTCCAACATTCAACCCGCGCAAGGCAAGGTATAGAAAACCCGCACTGATGACGATGCCCAGCCAGAATTGCCAGCGCTTCACGAGCCTGATTGTACCACTGATAAAGCCGCTTAAATACCGCCCCTGGCAAATGAATACTGGGGTAGGAATACCCTTACAGAGAAAGCATTTAAAGTCCGTACATTATCAGTGAGTAATCAGAATTTTTTAGACATCACATCCAGAATAGCCTGCTCAATAATTTCTAACCCACGCTCAATTTCTTCCCATTCAGCATTCAAAGGGGGAGCTATCCGAACTGTTCCACCAGAGTAAATGCTCCAGGTGAGAATTAGACCTAATTCCTGTGCGCGCCCGGCGATCGCTTTGGTCAGGTCAGCATGTTCAAATTCAAGCCCGATCATTAATCCTTTGCCGCGCACATCAATGATGACAGGATATTTTTTCTGCATTTCACGTAATCGGTTTTGAATTTGATTGCCCAAAATTTCTGCTCGTTCAACCAGCTTGTCGCGCTGGATGATTTTTAACGTGAGTTCGGGATAAGGAGAGGATCTCCAAAAGGGAGTAAACTTTTGTTACCACAACAACAGTTGAAACCCCAGGAGACCCTCAATGGACAGTTTACTCGTTTTATTCTGTGATGTCGATGATTTTTGCA
>DAOTYY010000138.1:0-13758 GCA_034434695.1 Anaerolineaceae bacterium | reverse complement strand
GCAAAAATCATCGACATCACAGAATAAAACGAGTAAACTGTCCATTGAGGGTCTCCTGGGGTTTCAACTGTTGTTGTGGTAACAAAAGTTTACTCCCTTTTGGAGATCCTCTCCTTATCCCGAACTCACGTTAATTAAGAAATCTGGGAGCGGGGTTTATGAGAAACAAAAACTCTTTTTATCCTTACTTGCTTACCCTCCCTGCAATTCTGTTTCTGATGTTGGTAAGCCTTTATCCTACGCTGTATAGCTTTTACCTTTCCATGACGCGTAGCAAAAAAGGTATAACAGAATTCGTTGGATTGCGTAACTATCAAGTTATCTTGCGAAGTGCCGATTTCAAACAGAGCTTTGAGCTGACCATTATTTTTACAGTTTTTTATGTATTCCTCACCGTAGCCATCGCCTACATCCTGGCATTGATGCTCAATCGCGGCTTGAAGCTTACTGGTGTTTATATGACAATTATCTTTCTCCCCTGGGTGCTCTCCGAAATCACCTCTGGTGTGGTATGGCGCTGGATGTTTTATCAAGATTATGGTATCTTACAAAATTTGCTAAGTCCATTATTTGGGGGCAGGGCGATTATCACCACAAACTGGGGAGCAATGGCAATTGTAATTGCTGCTACCACATGGCGCTCAATCAGCTTTGCAATGCTGTTACTTTTAGCCGGCTTGCAAACAGTACCAAGAGAAATCTACGAAGCTGCTTCAATAGATGGCTCGGGTGGATGGAGTACATTCTGGCGCATTACCTGGCCTCTAGTGCGGCCAACAACCATTGTGACAATTGTCTTTATTACGATACAGGCAATCAACGGCGTTGGAATGGTGCTGGCTATTACTGAAGGAGGACCTGGGCGAGCAACTGAGATTCTTGGCGTTCATCTGTACCGTGAGGCTATGGAGTTTTTTAATTTTGGATATGCTGCAGCCTTATCTGTAGTGTTATTGATTATCAACATCATTCTTGCAGCTTTCTACCTGCGGTCCATGCAACAAGAAAGTGCTCTAGCATCATAAGCGAGGAGGCACCCATACGATGAGACAAAAACAAGCGATTAATGCCTTTCTGAATGCCTTCTTATTCAGCTTCTGCGCAATCATGCTCTTTCCAGTTATTTATGCGATTCTGGTTTCGTTACACCGCCCAGGATACGGATTTTTCAGTATTATTCCTGACATCTGGACACTGGAAAACTACAACCGGCTTTTTACATATGGCAAGTTTCCACGCTACATCCTAAATAGCGTTGTTAATGCAGGGGGAGGAGCTCTTGTTTCCACGACGTTAGCGACCCTTGCAGCATACGCTTTTGCACGTCTAGAATTCAAGGGTAAAAAGGTTATGAATGCCTTTGTGCTAGGGATGATGATGTTGCCAGGCTTGGTAAGCATCATCCCAATCTACCGAATCGCCAGTGATCTTAAATTGCTCAACACTTATACTCTCATGATCGCTGTATTTGGCGCCTACGGTATCCCTTTAGCAATTTGGATCATGAAAGGTTTCTTTGAAAGCATCCCGCGTGCGCTGGAGGAAGCCGCAGCTATTGATGGGGCAACCCCGGTGCAGATTTTCTGGCAGATTGTCCTGCCCTTAACCACGCCAGGATTGATTGCTACCTTCCTGATTAATTTTGTGTATAGCTGGAACAACTTTTTCACACCACTTGTGTTGATCTCGAAGACTGATATGAAAATGGCTACAGTCGGCCTGTTTGATTTTCAGCACGTTCTGGAAGGCAATCAGGATGAGCTGCTTGCTGCAGCCTGTGTGATCATCATGTTGCCAGCAATCGTTCTGTTTCTTGTCACACGCGAATACTTCATGCGCGGAATGATCGAGGGAGCCGTCAAAGGATAAAAGCAGAGAATCAATTTATCCCAATGTCCATCACCCCACATCTGGTAAGCCTTTTGCCCCTTTGTCTTAAGTACAAGGGGCAAGAGTTATACTTTCCAAACAAGTTAGCATTCCTCAATCACATAGCCGTTAAACTACCATTTGCGCCACCTTGACGGTTAATTTCAATGGATGGTAAGATGACATTATGTACTTAAAGGGAAGCAGGCTAAACTACACGCGTCGGCGTAAACGCTCTAATCCCTGGCGCATCCTGGTATTGGTCGCACTGGTGGGAATTGCTCTTTACTTTAACGAAGTGGTAGTGCCGAAAACCCCCCCTTTGTTTATTCCTACACCCACCCCAACACGATCACCCGAATCGTTTGTCAGCGAAGCACAAACCCTCGAAACACAAGGCAAAATTAATCAGGCAATACAAGCATATAAAAAAGCAGCAGAGGTTGATCCCAAAAATCCGATTAATTACATTGCTATGGCTCGTTTGCAAATCTATGCGGGCAGCTATGAGGAAGCTGCAACTAATGCAGCTAATGCCTTGCTGCTCAATCCCAACAATTCTACAGCTCACGCCCTGCGTGGTTGGGCGCTGGGGTTCACTGGTGACTTCCTAGAAGCCGAAGGCGCGTTACGAAGAGCCCTTGAGCTCGATCCTAATAACGCGGCTGCTTACAGCTACCTCGCTGAAGTAACCATCCTAAAAATCCAAGCAGGTCAAGGGGATTTGAATTCATTGCAAAAAGCAATTGAGAGTTCGCGAAAAGCTGAAGAACTTGCCCCTGGGCAAATGGAAACCCATCGCGCCCGCGGTTTAGTATTAGAACAGACCGCCAATTACGAGGAAGCTGTTCGCGAGTTTGAAGCTGCCATTGCCCGAAATCCTAACATTGCCGATCTGCATCTAGCATTAGGTCGTAATTATCGAGCCTTGCAACAATACGATAAAGCAGTCGAAGAATTTAACCGCGCAAATGCCCTTAATCCAACCGATCCCCTCTCTTTGACCTATATTTCCCGCACTTATGCAACTGTCGGGGAATACGCAAAGGCAATACAATTTGCTCAACAGGCATTGAAAATCAGCCCCGAAGATCCATACCTATGGGGTAATCTCGGACAGATGTTGTACCGCAATCGCGAGTATCCGAGTGCAGTCAAAGCCCTACGTCTTGCGGTTCGAGGCGGAACAACAGAAGATGGCGTGCCGGTCAAAGGTTTGCCACTGGATTATGGGCGAGTTGCTGAGTATTACTATACATATGGGCTGGCACTAGCCCGTCAAGGCGAATGCGGCGAAGCACTGGAAATCTCGCGCACGCTCATGGAAGGTGTACCAAACGATGATACGGCTGTGTATAACGCTCAGGAAATCATTAATATTTGCAAAGAGATTGCCCAAACGCCAGGCAGTCCATCCAACGCGTCAATCCCAATGCTAACTGGTCAAGCAACATCTGAATCTGGAAACTCCTCGCCAGTACAACAGGGAACGCCAAGCCCTCAACCATAATTGGTAATCATGATTTTGACTGGCAAGAAACCCACCTTTCGGCAAAAGCACTCTCAGACAAATCCCTATCGCGTCTTGATTCTGTTAGGATTGTTAATCCTTAGCCTGTTCTTGCTGCGTGCGGTGGAAAATGACCAGATTCATTCGCCGTTTGCACCCACCCCTATTCCCACCCGTTCAGCACAATCTTATGTTCTGGAAGGCGAAACTCACTTCGCCGCTGGCAACCTGCCCGAAGCAATTATTGCCTATCAACAAGCAGCTCTCATGGAGCCAAACAATGCACAACTTTTTTCCGAGCTGGCTCGCATCCAGACTTACTCCTCTGCCTCACTCACTACAGATGCTCAGAAGAGCGCCCGCTTGCAAGAAGCCCTTTCATCTGCTGATCGAGCAGTAGCAATTGCCCCTGAGGATAGCACTGCTCATGCAATACGCGCTTTCGTGCTGGACTGGAACGCAAATCCCAACCTGGCGGGAGAAAAGTCTAACCAGTACCTGACAGAAGCAGAACAGGAAGCCGTGCGAGCTTTGCAACTGGATAACCTCAATGCGCTTGCGCTGGCTTATTACGCCGAGATCCTCCTGGATCAGACAAAATACTTGCAGGCAGAACAATACATTCGCCAGGCAATTGAACGAGACGATTCGCTGATGGACGTACACCGGATATATGCTCTTGTTCTGGAAACGCTGGGCGATTATAACGGCGCTATCAATGAATATAAGAAAGCCATTCAAATCACCCCTAACCTTACGTTTTTATATATTTCTGCTGGTGTAAATTACCGGCAACTCAAACAATATGACACAGCTCTGGAATACTTTTCCCAAGCTGCTCAAATCAACGAACAATTAGGAATTAAAGATCCAATCCCATATCTGGCAATTGGAAAAACTTATTCCCAAATGGGAGAGTTTTTTGCCGCATCGCTCAATGTGCGCAAAGCATTGACCTACGATCCTGCAAATCCAGATACATATGGATCACTAGGGGTCGTCTACTTCAAAGCGCGCAACTATGAAAGTGCCATCCCTGCCCTTAAATGCGCGGTACGCGGCTGCACCGCCGAAGAAAGTTGTGCTGTGCGCCGCTGTGACCCAGCCCAAGACCCAGAGATTGAGATTAAAGGCTTACCCCTTTCGGGCTCGACAGTGGTCTATTATTTCACATATGGATCAGTTTTGGCAGGAATGCATCGCCCTACCGACAATAAATGCGAAGAAGCTGTCAAGGTACTAAAAGAAGTTCGGGCTGGTTTTTCAAATGATCCCACCATTATGCAAATCGTTGAAGCCAGCGAACAAATCTGTGCTTCATTTGGCTATCGCTAATGAGTATCAGAAATTTATAAGAATTTTCTTTCCGCTCTTGACTTCCCCAATAAATACGGTTATTATAAGCACGGTTTAGCACTCAAACATAAAGAGTGCTAAAAATTTCAAGTCCACAAACTCGAATGAGGAGGTATAAGCATGGCAATTAATCTCAAACCCCTTGGGAATCGCCTCGTGGTAGAACCCATTGAACAGGAAGAGATCACCGCGACAGGCATTGTTCTTCCCGATACTGCAAAAGAAAAGCCGATGAAAGGCAAGGTCATTGCCGCTGGACCCGGCGATCGGGACGAAGCAGGAAAACGTATCCCGATGGATGTTTCTGTTGGTGACACCGTGTTGTTTGCCAAATATGCCGGCACAGAGATCAAGATTGATAACAAAAAACTCTTGATCCTGCGCGAAAGCGACCTGCTGGCGATCATTGTTGAATAATCCCTATCATTAAACTTTTTATTATAAAGGAGTGTTTGGAATGGCTGCGAAACAACTCGTTTTTGCCGAAGAAGCTCGCCGTAAGCTGAAAAACGGCATTGATATTCTTGCTACTGCTGTAGCTACCACTCTGGGACCCAAGGGCCGTAATGTTGCCCTGGATCGCAAGTTTGGCTCTCCGACCATCACCCATGATGGCGTAACCGTAGCCAAAGAGATCGAATTACAGGACCCCTTTGAAAATATGGGGGCTCAGCTCCTCAAAGAAGCTGCGACCAAAACCAATGATATCGCTGGCGATGGCACGACTACTTCTACCGTTTTGGCTCACGCGATGGTCACAGAGGGTTTAAAAACTCTGGCTGCTGGCGCCAACCCTATGCTACTCAAGCGCGGTATTGAAGCAGCCGCCAAAGCTGTATCTGATGCGATCAAAGAGCAAAAAATTGATGTGACTACGAAAGAAGATATTGCCAATGTGGCTGCTATCTCTGCCCAGGATCGCGAAATTGGCGATTTGATTGCTGAAGTGATGGACAAAGTTGGCAAAGATGGTGTGATTACAGTGGAAGAAGGCAAGGGACTGGGCTTCGAGAAAGATTATGTGGAGGGTATGCAATTTGATCGTGGTTACATCTCCCCTTACTTCATCACCAACACCGACAAGATGGTTTCTGAGATCGAAAAACCCTCTATTCTGGTATACGACAAGAAGATCTCGGCTGTTGCTGACATCTTGCCCTTGCTTGAAAAAGCTGTACAGTCTGGTCGTCGCAACCTGGTGATCATCGCTGAGGATGTTGATGGTGAAGCTCTGGCTACCCTTGTGGTCAACAAACTGCGGGGCATTATGAACGTGCTGGCAGTTAAAGCCCCAGGCTTTGGCGATCGCCGCAAGGCTATGCTGCAAGATATCGCCATCCTCACCGGTGCTTTCCTGATCTCTGAGGAGACCGGGCGCAAATTGGAGACCGCTACAGTGGCTGACCTCGGTGAAGCTGAGAAAGTAATTGCTGACAAAGACAACACGACCATCGTCGGCGGCAAAGGTAAAGAATCTGACATCAAAGCCCGTATCGAGCAAATCCGCGTAGAAATTGAGAAAACCACCAGCGATTACGATCGCGAAAAACTGCAGGAACGCCTTGCTAAACTTTCGGGCGGCGTAGCGGTGATCAAAGTCGGTGCAGCTACCGAACCCGAGCTTAAGGAAAAGAAACATCGTGTTGAGGACGCTCTCTCTGCTACTCGCGCCGCAGTAGAGGAAGGTATTGTGCCAGGTGGTGGTGTTGCCCTGCTCAATGCTATGGCTGCATTAGACAATCTCAAGATGCAGTATGAAGACGAGCAGATTGGCGTGAATATTGTGCGTAAGGCTCTCGAAGTTCCCACCCGTAAGATCGCCGAAAACGCCGGTAAAGATGGCTCCGTCATTGTTGAAAACATCCGCCAAGCTCAAAAGAAGGATAATAATAATAAGATTGGCTATGATGTCCTTCGCGATGAGTATATTGACATGGTCAAAGGTGGCGTTATTGATCCGGCAAAGGTCACTCGCGGCGCGTTGGAAAATGCTGCTTCGATCGCAGCAATGATCTTGACCACTGAGGCATTGATGACCGATATCCCTGAAAAAGAGAAACCGGCTCCTCCACCAATGCCAGAGTACTAAACCGACGCATTAACTCATAACAAATCAGGGCAGATTTCATCATTCTGCCCTGATATTATTTTTTAATCCAGAACGTTTGTTGATTGCCAAAGGCTTACCACAAGCTAAAACGGGTATAAGTATCGTAGTAGTCTTCCCTCTCGGAGCTTTTCAGCAGAGCAACTACCTGATAGGTAATTGGCGTCATAACGGCTTCTACCGCGACTTTAAAGAGGTAGTTTGTCAGCGTCAGGCTGGCAAACAATTCCCAGGGAAAAACTCCCGCCAGGGTTGCAACAAAGATAAAGACCACAGTATCTACACCCTCTCCGACCAGTGTACTGCCAATTGTGCGCATCCAAAGCCAACGTCCACGTGTGGCAACCTTCATTTTTGCCAACACGACTGAGTTGCTGAACTCTCCTGCGAAATAAGCCGCCAAACTTGCCAGAACAATACCCCCTGTACTCATCCCTCCCAGTATTGCTTCATAAGCCGTCTGCCCCGCATAACTTTCCCAGTTTGACTCACCCGGTAGAAAACGCACAATCCCAAGCACTAGGGAACTCAATGCCAGACAGGCAAAACCCGTCCAAATCACGCGGCGCGAACGCTGAAAACCGTAAACTTCGGTTAGCACATCCCCAAAAATATAGCTGACCGGAAATAACAACGTCCCTGCATCAAATGAAAGCGGTATGCCAAACAGCGATACTCCCCAATCAACAATTTTTGCTGAGGAAGCAATATTGCTGATAATCAGTACGGTGACAAATAGCGCCATTATCAGATCAAAATAACGGTATTGGCGATTCACTTCTACGTCTCCTTTTCAGAATTCCTTTTTGTTATCTGGCAATTGCACATCTGAACAACAATAAAACAGCTATGAATCGCTATCACCCGGATAGTTCTGTCTGTGATTTATACCATAAACAGTAACTTTAAGGCACATGATACGGATTATCAAGTGAATAAAAAAACAGCCCGCTATATTATGAGTATAGCAGGCCATCCAGCGATATTCCCAGGTGTGGGCTTTGTAGCAACGCTACTTTGCTCCTCCAGCTAACAAACTCATTAGTGTATTGGCGATAATGGTGGCTGATTGTGCGCGGTGGGGTGTCTGTCCCATCTGGCTACCGGCTACAATAGCCTGCACCAGCGCTTCCATATTTGAGCGGCCCTGTTGTTTGGCTTGCAAAAAGTTCATCCCAATGTTTAATCCCATGCTCAACAACTGTGACGAATCTAGAGCCTGCTGGGATGACTGACTTTGGGCCTGATTATCACCGCCCAATATCGCTCCAAGAAAATCTGCTACGGATGATTCAACTCCGGCAGAGGCCTGCGCCTGGTTCTGCCCTCCACCCAATAGAGCGTTGATAAGCATCGTGGCATTATCGGAAGTGAGTTGCTGACCCTTGAACTGGTTAGCGGCTTGAGCCAATCCCTGCGCATAAGCCTGCGCTGATCCAGATTTGGCTTTTTTGCTCAAATACTCACTGGCATAAGCAAGCTGTTCAGAAACATCCGCCCCTTTCTTAGCTTTGACGGCTTTGGTGACCATTTCAAAGGTCTGGACAATATTATCCCCATGATCATGGTTATAGCTATCAGCCTGATTGAGCACCTCACGGTTCTGTGCCAAGTTTTGCGCAACGGTCTGAAACACTTTCTCCAGGTCTACATTATTTGCCATTTCTTGTTATCCCCACACCCTATTTCTTCTTCATGTCTTTTGGAAGTTCTGGGATTTTCAACACCATACCTGGTTTGATAATATTGGGGTTGTCTCCAATTACTTCCTTATTAGCTTCATAGATCAACATCCAGTAAGGCCGGGTAGCATTGCCATAATACTTCAGCGCAACATGACTGAGGGTTTCATCCCATCCCTTGACTTCATATTCCGCAATGAATTTTGGCGCGGCGGCAACAGCAGCGGCCGCTCGAGCAGCCGCCAATCGAGCCTCATGCTCGCGCATCTCCTGCAAAAGCTGCTCAGACTTTTCCCGGGCTTCTCTTTGTCTTAATTCTTCTTCTAGCTTTTTAGCTTTTGCCTCTGCCTCCTCGATTTTAGCCTGAGCTTCCCGAGCGCGCTGTTGGGCAGCTTGGGCTTCCTGTTCAGCAGCAAGAGCTGCCTGACGGGCTTTTTCGGCTGCTTCTTTTTCATCACGGCTTGTTAATGCATCAACCGCTCGATCAAATATACCCTTCTTTTTCTCTTCTGCCATTTTCCTTCCTCCTCTCAAGCCTAAAAATTTGAAATACATAATATTATTTTAGCACAAATCGAAGCGAGCAACATAAAAACCATTCAAAGGAGAGTGTTGAGAAACAAAAACTGACTCCCATATATGGTGGTAATATGGTGTATTTTTCGTATGGATATGCGCCAAATATGACTTTTTCAACGCCCTCGTCCAAATCAATCACCCGAAAAGTTTATAATCCCTAACTTATCAAGAGGCGATCTTTGACTTTCACCCTCTCCTGCAATATACTTATATATGCCTGAAGGGCTCAGGCACATAACTTATAAACCATATTCAGGGAAATGGGAGACTACTTGCATGACCGAGACGTTCAAACTCACCTATGGCACCATGTTTAACCCCCCAGAAGAACTCCATATCCGCTTTTCAGAAGCCCTTGGAGAAGTTAAATCACACCTTGGTGAAGAACATGGCATGATTATCAATGGCAAAGACTGCTTTGCCAAAGAAAAATTTGAGGATCGCAATCCTGCCAATACCGATATGGTGCTTGGCATTTTCCAGAAAGGCGGTGTTGATGATGCCCGTGAAGCAGTCAAAGCCGCCCAAAAGGCTTTCCCGGTTTGGAGTCGGATGAAATGGCAGGATCGAGTAGCCCTTGTCCGCAAAGCAGCTGAGATCATGGACCAACGTATTTTCGAGATGGGCGCAGTAATTGCTCTTGAAGTTGGCAAAAACCGCATGGAAGCGTTAGGGGATGTTGCGGAGACTGCGGACTTATTCCGCTATGCCTGTTCTCAAATGGAAGCGAACAATGGATTCATTCATGAGATGGGACGCGACCCACTTGTGGGCTATATCTCTACAAATATTTCCGTGCTTCGCCCTTATGGAGCCTGGTTAGTGATCAGTCCATTCAACTTTCCCTGTGCCTTGACTGGTGGGCCAACAGCCGCGGCACTGGTCACTGGTAACACTGTGATCATGAAGCCGGCTACAGATACCCCATGGACAACCCGCCTGATCGCAGAGTGTCTGCGCGAAGCAGGAATTCCAGATGGGGTTTTCAATTATGTGACCGGACCGGGGAGTACCGTAGGACAGGCACTGATTGATGACCCTGCTATCGCCGGTGTTACGTTTACCGGCTCTTATGACGTTGGTATGAATATCTTCCGCGATTTTGCTCAAGGGCGTTGGGTGCGTCCAACCATTCTCGAATTGGGTGGTAAGAATCCGGCGATTGTATCACGCCACGCTGATCTGGATACCGCTGCAATTGGAATTGTCCGATCAGCATTTGGTTTACAGGGACAGAAGTGTTCAGCTTGTTCACGTGTATTTATTGAGGAGCCAGTCTATGAACCTCTGGTTGAAAGATTGATTGATCTGACTAACAAATTAACGATTGGTGATCCGACCGATCGTAATGTCTATCTCGGACCAGTGGTTAATCGCAGCTCTTATCGTGACTTCCAAAATTTTTGTGAGGAAATCCGACAGGGAGGTGGACGCTTTCTGGCTGGTGGTAAAGTGTTAACTGAAGGCGAGTATGCCAAAGGTTACTTCTGCGCACCCACACTGGTGGCCGACCTTCCGCTGACACACAGGTTATGGAAGTATGAGATGTTTGTCCCCATCACCACAGTCACGAAAGTTCGCAGTCTGGATGAAGCCATGCAATACGCCAATGATGTAGATTATGGTCTGACGGCCGGTTTCTATGGCGCGCCTGAAGAGGCTGACTGGTTTTTCGATCATATTGAAGCTGGCGTAAACTATGTTAATCGTCCTCAGGGAGCTACAACCGGAGCATGGCCTGGCTTCCAGCCCTTTGGTGGATGGAAGGGTTCTGGTGCCAGCGGTAAGAACGCCGGTGGATTGTATTACCTCCAGCTGTACATGCGCGAGCAGATTCATACTCACGTTCGAAAAGTCTGATCTTCCCTCTGTTGACCGGCCCTTTCCAAAGAGCCGGTCAACATCCTTTCTTTTTTTATTACATCTTTGACGATGGAATTGGGTTATCGCACAGGTTCATTTTTCATCCTGCTCGGATCAGTTCTGATCTTGCTGTTTGTCATTGCCGACATGGCAAAAATCATTGATGTCAGGTTGTTGATTGGGGGCGCCATGTTAATTGCTATGGGCATTTTCATTCGCAGACGTTATGCGATTTCAGAGCGCCCTCGCAGCGAGCGATTCCGGGTACTTCGCAAGATGTTCCGTGGGAAAGAGAAAAAATGACCAAACTCTGTACACTTTCAGAAGCCATTTCCCGGTTTGTTCACGATGGTGATCTTGTTTATGCCGCTGGTTTTACCCACTTGATCCCCTTTGCGGCTGGTCATGAAATTATTCGACAGGGACGAAAGAATTTAATTCTGGCACGCGCCACCCCTGACATCATTTATGAGCAAATCGTAGCCGCCGGCTGTGCCCGCAAAATTATATTCTCTTACATGGGCAACCCTGGAGTAGGTTCACTGCGCGTTCTGCGAGAAGAGGTGGAAAACGGTCATTTGGACTGGGAAGAGTATTCACATTTTGGAATGATCTCGCGCCTTCAGGCGGGTGCCAGTGGTTTCCCTTTTATCCCAATGAACCAAACCGCAGCCACTGATCTTGAGCATGCTAATCCTCACTATCGCCGTGTCAAGGACCCATACACGGGTGTCGAGGTAATTGTTGTCCCTCCACTTTTACCGGATGTGGCAATTATACACGTTCAACGCTACGACGCCGAAGGCAACGCTCAGATTTGGGGCATCATTGGTGAGCAAAAAGAGGCTGCCTTCGCTGCAAAACATGTCGTCGTTACAGCTGAGGAAATTGTTGAGGAAGAAGTCCTCCGATCTGATCCTAATCGAACGATTATCCCAGCGTTTATTGTGGATGCTGTATGTCATGTTCCTTATTGCGCTCATCCTTCCTAGACACAAGGATATTACGACCGTGATAATCTCTTCTACTTGAACTGGGATAAAATCACCGAGACGCGTCAGGGGATTCAGCAATATCTGGAAGAGTGGGTTTATGGTGTCAAAGACCGGCAAGAATACTGGCAAAAGCTGGGTAAAGAGACGCATCAAAGATTAAGTGTTAAACCGCGATGGAGCGTTCCTGTGAACTATGGAGAATACTAAAATGAATTACTCGGCTTCCGAACTCATGACCGTGAACGCCGCTCGTTTACTGCGTGATGGGGATACGGTGTTTGTTGGCGTTGGTTTGCCCAATCTTGCTTGTAATCTGGCACGCCGCACCCACGCGCCCAATCTATTGATGATTTATGAAGCTGGCGTTGTAGGCGCACGCCCATCGCGTTTGCCGCTTTCAATTGGAGACCCAACCTTAGTCAGTGGCTCCATGTTGGTTTGCAGCATGTATGACATATTTACGCTTTATCTCCAGCGCGGTAATGTGGATGTCGGTTTTTTAGGCGGCGCTCAAATTGATCGTTTCGGCAACATTAACGCCACTGTGATTGGCAGCTACCAGCACCCCAAAGTTCGCCTGCCGGGTTCAGGCGGCTCGATGGAAATTGCCGCCTGGGCAAACCGTTGTTATATTATCACCCCACATCAGAAAAGACGTTTTCCCGAAAAAGTAGATTTTACTACATCTGCTGGTTTTCTCAGCGGTCGCTCTCAGCGACTGGCAACCAGCGTGCGTGGGAATGGGCCACAGGCCGTTGTAACTGATTTGGGCATTTTACAACCGGATGAAAACGGCGAGTTGGTCCTGACCGCCCTGCACCCTGGTGTGACGATTGAGCAGGTACAGGCAAATACTGGATGGGGGCTTAAGGTTGCCCCCGATTTACGTACTACTGAGCCGCCAAGCGAAGAAGAATTGCGCATCCTACGTCAGGAATTAGACCCCACAGGGATTTATCTGTGACTCTCAACGAGCCAATTGAAGTCCTTACCACTATCGCATTTGCAGAAGCAATTCTGAAGCAATTGCAGCAAATCTCACCCCGCTTGCAATTTACAGTTCAATCTGCCCGGCGCCCGGAAGATATTCCCGATGACGTCTGGTCGCGAACAGAAATCCTTTATACCGACACCGTGTTGCCTGAACCGAAACAGGTGCCAAATTTACGTTGGCTACAACTCCACTATTCCGGCGTTGATTTCGCCTTGGACGCGCCCCTGTTACACAAACCTGGCCTGCAGGTCACCACCCTGAGCGGTGCTGCCGTTCCACAAATCGCTGAATACGTTATCATGATGATGCTGGCTTTGGGACATCGCCTGCCAGACGTCTTTCTTAATCAAAACCGGGCAGAATGGCCAAGTGATCGCTGGGATCGCTTCATGCCAAAGGAACTTCGCGGCAGTACGGTTGGTATTGTTGGATATGGCAGTATTGGACGCGAGATTGCCCGCTTGTTATTACCTTTTGGTGTAACTATTCTGGCTGTCAAGCGGGATGTAAAGCACCCTCAGGATACAGGCTACACCATTCCTGGTCTTGGAGACCCGCATGGGGACTTTTTCCACCGCTTATATCCCATCCAGGCTCTGAAGCCCATGCTAAAAGTGTGTGATTTTGTCGTAATCTGTGTTCCATTGACCCACAAAACCCGTAATTTGATTAACTCACCTTACGCAGCCAATTGAACGGGATTGAGTTCCCGAAGAGCAGCGTAAGCCGATTGGATAGCGCGTACGTACAATTTTGATTTGAGAGCAAAGTGATTGAGTTTGGTGTTGCCTTTGAGCAGTTCA
>DAOTYY010000137.1:0-14895 GCA_034434695.1 Anaerolineaceae bacterium | reverse complement strand
GCAAAAATCATCGACATCACAGAATAAAACGAGTAAACTGTCCATTGAGGGTCTCCTGGGGTTTCAACTGTTGTTGTGGTAACAAAAGTTTACTCCCTTTTGGAGATCCTCTCCTTATCCCGAACTCACGTTAATTACTTTAAACAATGCCTTGATCTCTTTCTGTGTTAAGGCGGTAGTAGGCTCATCCATGATGATAATCCGTCCCTTTGCCAGAAGCGCTTTAGCTATGGCGATCAATTGCCGGTCGGCAGTAGATAGCGTTTCCACTGTCACATCTAGAGGAAGTGAGACATTAATTTTGGTTAATCCTTCTCTGGCGATGTCCTCAATTTCTTTCCAATTCACCAACCGTTTGCCGCTGGCAACTTGTTCGTTAATGGCGATGTTCTCGGCAACTGTCAGATTGGGAAACAACGAAAAGTCCTGATAGATAACCTGAATCCCCTCATGAATAGACTCAATTGGGGTAAGTTTTTTGTAGTGATGGCTGTTGACGTAAATATCTCCTTCGTCTGGGATATACACGCCGGAGATAATCTTAATCAGCGTGGACTTGCCAGAGCCGTTTTCTCCAACAAGGCAGCAGGTTTCTCCTTTGCGGATGGATAAGCTGACATCATCCAGTGCAACCACACCTCCAAACCGCTTGCTGATATGTTCGACACGCAGGATTTCTTCACCCATATGAGGTTAACCTTATAAGAATGATTATGCCATATTTTTGGGGGGCGGGTTTATATCCGCCGCCCCCCCAGACTCTTGTTTAAAAGGGATATTGATCCATGTTTTTGGCGTCCATCTTGATCCAAGCTGATCCATAGATGACCATCACGCCATTAACGCCTTTGACGAGCTTAATTTTCTCATAGCCCGGTACACCCAGATCCATCCCATCCTTGATTTCTTCGCCCTTAATCATCTTTAAAGCGACCATGTTGCAGGCATAGCCAGCAGTTGCCGGATCCCAAGCCATTGCTAGGTCCACGGCGCCCGTCTTGAGCAGCTCGCCCGCATAGGAGGGGATGCTGGTACCAACCACAGCAATTTTATCTTGCAGACCTGCTTCCTCAATGGCACGACCTGCGCCAACAACATCACCTGCCGCAGCTCCCATCACGCCTTTGATGTCCGGGTGAGTGCGGAGGACGTCCTTCATAGTGTTATAGGCGACTTCCTGATCTTCCTTCGACTCATACTTTGCCACGAACTGAAGCTTGGGATAATTCTTTTCGGCGTAAGCCTTGGCGCAGTCCATCCATTCATTGTGTGAGGCATTGGTCAGAGAACCGACAAACTGCATGTATTTACCTTCCTCGCCCATTCGAGTGGCTAACTCTTTCACCATTTCCTCACCATAGGCACAGTTGTCGAATGCCTCAACATCATAATGGAGTGTACCTTCTTTCGCCGTTGCGGCTTCGTGACCAACGACAATGATGCCCGCATCCATAGCTTTCTTCTGAGCTGGTTCATTTTCTGGTACGCCATAAGGAACATTGCAGATCGCGTTGACCTTCTGGGCAATCAGGTCTTCAATGATCCCAACTTGTGCCGCCGAGTCAACCTGTGAGGGACCTTCCATGAACGCCTTGACACCTTGATCTTTGCCAAACTGTAGCACACCTGTTTCCATGCGCTTGAACCAGTTAAACGCAATGGATTTAACAACTGTTGCAAACACCAGTTGTTCCCCAGCCTCTGGCTTGGTCGTTACAGGCGTCTCTGCAGGCTTAGGCGCGCAGGCAGCAACCAGAGCAACAAGGGTCACAAAAGTGATCAGAACAAACCATCCCTTTCTCATTTCTTTCTCTCCTTTTCTTTTCACAAAACATAATAGATTTATATGATTAGTTGGTGGAATTTTTGCTTCATGCTTTCTGTTAGTTGTTCACCTCCTCTATTGCGGTATTAAACCAGAATCAGCTCAATGCCCAGCTCTCGGATTTTATCCGCAGTCTGCTGCGGAAGCGCGCTGTCAGTGATGATACGGTTTGCCACCTGAAGTGGCGCGATGACGGTAAACGCAATCTGTCCAAATTTTCCCGAATCAGCTACAACGGTAATCTCTTTTGCTCTGCGGAGCATGGCTTTTTTGACCAGGGTGTCTTCGAGGTTGTACTCGGTGAAACCAGCTTCCAGGTCTGCTCCTCCCACACCCATGAAAAATTTGTCCACATAAAACTCTTCTATTGCCTGTTCTGCCAGATGTCCGACCAGTGACAACTCGCCGCGCCGCAGGATGCCGCCGGTGACGATTAGCCGAATGTTAGGATGCTCGACCAATAACGCAGCGATCTGGAAACAGGGGGTAATGACGGTCAGGTTTTGATGGCTAGAGAGATTACGAGCAATTTCCAGCGTAGTCGTTCCCACATCCAGCATGATTGACTCACCGCTTTTGATCAGGCTGGCAGCCATACCTCCGATGCGTTTTTTCTCTTCAGTCCGCTCCTTGCTGCGCACCAGGAAGGGCGGTTCGTAACTTCGCCCGCGGTTGCTGATCGCCCCGCCACGCACCCGGCGCAGTAACCCTTTACGCTCGAGAGCATCCAGATCGCGGCGGATGGTCATCTCAGATGTGTTAAAGCGCTCTACCAGTTCGCTGATTTGAACCGAGTGACTTTTATCCAGCAAATTCAAGATTTCTTGCTGTCTCTCCACTGCGAGCATATCGGACTATCCTGAAAATGGGAAGCGAGATAATGTTTGATTTTGTTAAAATATTACATAGTTCGTGTGAGAAAGTCAATAGCCTTTCGTCGTAACTCACAAAATTTGAGCAATGTTCTGTCTCTACGTTTACAATTGACAAACCACCTTGCAGAATTTTGCCTTATCCTGCCCTTTGTTGCGAAAACTGGTAGAATTAGAATCAATCTCCTTTGGGAAGGGTGAACGATGAAGGATGTGTTTCAACATATCAACGAGCTGTTTGAGCGCAGGGAAGATTTTGTATTGGCAACCATCTTCAGCCGTTCTGGTTCTGCGCCGCGCACCAGCGGGGCGCGCATGGTTGTTCATGCCGATGGCAGCATCTACGGCACGATTGGCGGAGGATTGCTGGAGGCGCAGGTGTTGCAAAGCACACCCCAAATTTTCGCCGAACGGTCTGCCTTGATTCGCGAGTTTTCGCTTTCAGGCAAGGACGCTTCACAAACCGATATGATCTGCGGCGGTAACGTGGCGGTGTTGATCGAATTTATGGATGCCAGTGACAACACCTATCGTCAAATATTTCAGGAAGCGCTGGCAGCAATTCATGAACACCGCCGCGTCTGGCTTTTGACCGAACTGCCGCCCAGCGGCGAGCTGACACCCATCAAACGGCGCTGTTTGCTCAAACAAGACGGCAATACGGTTGGGAAACTCTCCTGCACGATTGAGGTCGGGATGGGTTCGCCAATCGGCTTGTTTGGCGATGAAGTGGAAGAGGTCACTGAACAGCCTGATGTCACCAGCAGCCGCTCGCCGGTGCTGGTGCGTCTGGTGAGCGGGGAACGTTTGCTGGTGGAACCGATCTGTGATTACGGGACGGTGTACATCTTCGGCGCGGGGCATATCTCGCAAAAGCTGGCACCGCTGTGTTCGCTGGTAGGCTTTGAGACGGTGGTGATTGACGACCGCGCCGAGTATGCCAACCGCGAGCGCTTTCCTTCAGCAGACCGCGTTCTGGTCGTCCAATCCTATCAGCAGTGTTTTGATGATCTGCCAATGGATGAAGACAGCTACCTGGTGATTGTCACGCGCGGTCATTTGAACGACAGCGAAGTGCTGGAGCGGGCAATGCACACCCGCGCCGGCTATATCGGCATGATCGGCAGCAAGCGCAAACGTGATGAAGTATATAAACATCTGGTAAAGAAAGCTGGCTTTTGCATGGAAGACTTTTCGCGAGTACATTCTCCAATTGGCATTCCAATCGGTGCAGAATCGCCGGAGGAAATCGCAGTATCCATTGTCGCGGAATTGATTCAGGCACGAGCAAAGAAAAAATGAAAGCGAGGTTAAGGATGACAGGTGAACAAACCCTTACAGATTTTGATGAGTTGTTCCATTCACTCCGTCGGGCTGCACAGCGGCTGGTTGAAATTGACGCCGCCGAAGGCGCTGCGGGCAATCTTTCCTATTACTTTGAACCCTCTTTTGATCCGAGTGTGCGCTTCCCCAATCAGCGAGAAATTCAGTTGCCCGTCGAAGCACCAGCTTTGAAAGACGGTTGGTTATTGATGAGCGGCTCCGGTCAGCGTATGCGCGATATTGCTGCAGACCCCCAAGCCAGCATGGGATTGGTGAAGGTCGAGGCGGACGGCAAAACGGGGCAGTTGTACACCTGTGATGCCTGCCGCTTTACACGGCTGACCACCGAGTTTAATTCACATCTGGCGGTACATAACGATCAGGTGGCGCTCAACGGCTATCACTTCCTGGCGCTGGCACACGCCCAACCCAAAACGCTTACGTTTTTCAGCCACACACCGCGCTATCAGGATCAGGACTATTTCAACCGTCATCTATTGCGCTGGCAGCCTGAAACGATTATGAACTTTCCAACCGGGATTGGCGTAGCGCCCTTTGCACCGCCCGCTTCACCCGAGCTGATGGAGGCAAATGTACGCCTGATGCGTGATCATACGCTGGTAGTCTGGTCACGGCATGGAGTAATGTCAAAATCCACGCTTTCAATGGAACATGCGGTGGATTTAATAGAGTATGCTGAAACGGCTGCGCGCTATGAGCTGATGAACCTCAACAGCGGTGAGATCGCCGATGGTCTCTCGACTGAACAAATTCGTACAATTTGTTTGGCTTTCAACATTAAACAGACCGTTTTCTAAAAACAACGAAAAAGCCCCCCAAGCCGCAACGGGGACTTTTTCGTTTGGAAAGAAACAGGAGGAAGGAACTAAACTGTTTGACGAACCGTCATCAATTCTGCCACCGCTATGGCAGAGCGGTTGTCCTGGGTGCGAAAGCTTAACGCTTCCTGGCAGTGCGGACAAACCGCCCGCCCCGGAAAGCTCTTCTCACCGCAGCGCGAACAGGTTTCGCCCAGCATTTGATAGCGTTGTTTTCTCAATCTCCAATGACGTGGTATTTCCATGATACAAACTCCTTTCAAGGACTGTAGTGAGTTTAGCGTTCCCGGGCTATCAAATGCTATCAAAGCAGTTAAATAACTATCAAAAACTATCAAAATTCTGCCAAACGCAAATTGAACAAGAGGAGAAAAGACCGTTTTGTACGAATGTCAGCCTAAATACAGCTTGCCTGGCTGCATTGTATCAAAAGAGCCGCCTGCCGGCGAAAAAGGTCATTCTGTGGATATGACCTCTGTCACTTGCGCAATGCGTCGGATTGCAATATACTCTTAAGTGGAGTAATTCTACCTATATTACCAAAAGAGGCTAAAACGATGCAAATTACCCGACAGGCGGACTATGCGTTGCGTGCCATGATGTTTCTGGCAAAAATGAAACCCAATCAACGGGCTGCAACCAGCCAGATTGCAGAAGCGCAAAACATCCCACCTTCTTTTCTTGCCAAGATCATCTCGCAGCTTTCCATTGCTGGTCTGATCCACACCTCACGCGGGGCGCGCGGCGGTGTTTCACTGGCGCGTTCGGCAGAAGAAATCTCTATTCTGGAGGTGGTTGAAGCCATTGACGGACCCATTGCCCTCAATCAATGCACGGAAACCGGCGATGGCTGTCCCTTTGGTGAGGATTGTGTCCTGAAGCCCTTATGGTGCGATACGCAAGCCGAGCTGGTACAACGGCTGAAGTCCGTTAATTTTGCTCAATTTGTAAACGGGAACTCCACCAGCAGAGCAATTTAACGATCAGCAACGGGGGAGTGAGAGCGCGCAGATTGTTTGGGGGAACATCCTGCGTGTTTTGAGTGTTTACCTTACGCTTTCCTGATACAATTAGCTCATTCTGCGCACGTATTGCGGAGGCGCCATGAAACGAATCATGCAGAGCGCTTTCAAACTGTCCGTTTTTCCACAACTGGTATTTTTTATCTTTGCCCGCATTGTGCTGATGAGCAGTATGAGGGTGGTGTACCCTTTCCTGTCGGTATTCGCTGCCGGACTGGGGGTTTCAATTGGGCAGGTCTCGCTGGCAGTTTCGGTGCGTTCACTCATTGCCGCGTTCAGCCCGCTGCTGGCGTCGTTCTCCGACCGGCACGGACGTAAAGCCGGCATGTTGCTGGGGCTGGGAATGTTCACAGGCGGGATGCTGCTGGTCATCCTTCTGCCCGGTTTTGTCACCTTTTTCCTGACCCTTGGGATGGGGATGATGGGGCTGTTGATTTTCACTTCATCCATGCAGGCATACCTGGGCGACCGGGTTGCTTATGATCAACGTGCCCTTGTCATCGGATTGACCGAATGGAGCTGGTCACTCAGTTTTGCAATCGGTATGCCAATCCTGGCTTTGGCGCTGGCTCATGGCACCTGGCTATCGCCTTTTGTGGCGCTGGCGGTAGCGGGCGGAGCGCTGTCTTTGCTGACACTGAAAATCATTCCGCGCACCCTTCCCACCTCAAAGAGCGGGGACAACGGTCTGGATTCGCTGCGGCTAGTGCTGACCACCGCGCCAGCGCTGGCGGGGCTGGTCATGGGCGCCTGCCTTTCCGCTGCCAACGAGACCATTTCACTGATGTTCGGCGTCTGGCTGCAGGATTCGTTTGGATTGCAAATTGCCGCATTGGGAGCAGCTTCGGCAGTGATCGGGGTTGCCGAATTCAGCGGTGAGACACTCACCGCCAGCATCGTAGACCGGCTGGGCAAGCCGCTCGCCGTCCGCCTCGGGCTGGGATTGAACATCCTTTCGGTATTCCTGCTGCCCATCATCGGGGGAAACGTTTTTGGCGCATTGGCAGGGTTGTTCTTGTTTTATCTCTCGTTTGAATTTACCGTTATCTCGATGATGACGATGATGACCGAAGTGATGCCGGCAGCCCGCGCGACGCTGATGGCTGCCTGTCTGGCAGCACTGGCATTGGGACGGGCAATTTCGGATGTCATTTCCCCCTGGTTATACCAGTGGAGTTTTCTGGGAAATGTTCTGCTGGCAATTATTCTGGATGGATTGGCTTTGTTGCTTATCGGCAGGATCAGGGTGGTTGAGACATCACCTGCCGCTGAATGAGCTGTTTAAGTCAACGCTTTTTCCATCCAGACAACCTGAATCGGACCGAAATAATGAGCGGGTAAGCCAGCCACACGATAGCCAAGCTTTTCTAGATAGGCGACAGTGTTCAGGCGCGACATGCAGCCCAACACCCGGTAGCCTCTTTCCCGGACGGCTCGTTCTACGACTTCGACCAGCAACTTGCCAATGCCCTTACGTTGATAGTGCGGTTCAACCGCCAGATGAGAAAACCAGCCTACACCGGGTTCTTTCTCAAACCACTTCACAGCGCCAACGATGTGACCGGTTTCTTCGTCAACAGCGATGAAGTGCTGGCTGATGGGTTCATAGTCATCCTTTTCTGAACCTCTGGGCTGACCCCAGGGTTCTCGCAGTACGCGATAGCGTAAGTCGTAATAGGCTTTGAATTCTTCCCTAGTAACAGGCGACTTAATCACGATTTTCATCATACGGCTCCATCATATAGCGGAATGAGCGCCCGGCGGTGAGGGTCACAAGGCATAGGTTGATTATAGCGCAATCAGCAGAAAATGGCAGATGACCCAAATTGCTTGACGAAAGAGCCGTGCTGTGTTATTTAACTGCCATGGAGGGGGCACTTTATCATCTGCGCAAAAAGTAAAAGGAGACAGAAATTTATGACCAACATCCAGTTGCTGACTCAGCCGGGCAAAATTAATCGTATGACCACCCGCAACCGCATTGTCATGTCCAGTGCGATCACCAATACCGACAACCCGGACGGCACAGTGCATGATCAGACCATTGCCTACTATGTCGAGCGCGGCAAGGGCGGAGCAGGGATTGTTAACACCGGATACAATTTCATCTGTCAGCGCGGACGCGCCGGGTTGTATCAGATGAGTACCGCCTCGGATGATATGATCCCCTCGATGCGCCGCTTGACGGAAGCCTTTCACGCCGCCGCGCCGCAAAGCCGCATTGGTTCACAAATCTCCCATGCCGGGCGGCAGACCAACAGCCATGTGATTGGCGAGATACCCGAAGCACCCAGCGCACTGGTTGGTCCACTGCCCACCGGACACAAAATGGAAGTGCCGGAGGAAATGTCGGTCAAACGCATTCAGGAGGTGGTGGAACTGTTTGCCCGCGCTGCCTGGCGGAGTAAGGAAGCCGGCTTTGACCTGGTTGAGATCCACGCCGCGCATGGCTATCTGATCAGCCAATTCATTTCACCTTACAGCAACCAGCGCAGCGATGCCTACGGCGGCAGTTTGGAAAAGCGAATGCGCTTTGCGCTGGAGGTGATGGAGGCAGTGCGCGGCGCCGTGGGAGCGGATTATCCAGTCGGTATCCGCATCAACGGCGATGACATGGTGGATGGCGGTTATACATTGGAAGAATACAAACAGGTCGCCAAAATCATCGAAAACAGCGGCTTTGTGGATTACATCAGCGTTAGCGCTGGTCAGCATCATCCCGACGCAGTAGCGACCATGGTAGCGCCGATGGCAATGCCAATGGGCTTTCTAGAATATCTGGGGGCGGGCATTCGCTCGGTGGTCGAGAAAGTGCCCGTGTTCATTGTCGGGCGCATCAAAGACCCCCTCTACGCAGAGGGCATTCTACAGCGCGGCAGTGCCGATTTTGTGATCATGACCCGTGCCCTGATGGCGGACCCTGAACTGCCCAATAAAGTACATGAGGGGCGGCTGGAGGATATTCGCCCGTGCATCGCTTGCATGCAGGGCTGTACCGACCGTACCTGGGCACAGCTCGATTTGACCTGTCTGGTCAACCCGGTAGCAGGACGCGAACGCGAATGGGCAGAATTGAAACCTGCTGAACACAAAAAGCGCGTGCTGGTCGTCGGCGGCGGTCCAGCGGGGATGGAAGCGGCGCGCGTTGCCGCGCTGCGCGGGCACGATGTAACACTTTGGGAACAATCCGACCGGTTGGGTGGAGCGACTTTACTGGCAGCTATGCCGCCGCGTCGAGAGGAATTTCTCGACCTGCCACGCTGGTTAAGCGGTCAACTTCCCAAGTCGGGCGTCAAAGTCGAACTGAACCATAAGGCGGATGCCGAATCGGTCAAAGCCTTTGCACCGGATGTATTGATTGCTGCTACAGGCGCCTACGAGGAAACCCCTGAACATATCCCCGGCTGGAACCTGCCGCATGTCACCAACATCCGCGACGTGCTGAACGAACGCGTAACCGTCGGGGAGCGGGTTTTAATGGTTGGCTATGATACGCAGGTCATTGAAACGGCGGAGTGGCTGGCGGATCGCGGCAAGAAGGTTTATCTGATTTCGGCGGCGCCGGTGCAGGCATGGGAAGACCCCTGGGCTGTGCTGGCAAATGACAAGAACGGTTTTACCGCCCGACATACCATGATGGGCTTTGTCAAAGATAAAATCGAATTTTTGCCCTTTATGATGGTCAAGAAAATCGAACCCGGAGCAGTCATCCTCAGCAAGACCGGTGAACAACACCCTTGCACCACACATGTCCGCATGGGTGAGATGGAAGACCGGCGGCTAGAGATAGATACGGTCATTATTCACCTGCGCCAGCGTCCGGTTAACCGCTGGCTGGAAGGACTGGAAGGCGCTGTGCCGGAAATTTACAAAATCGGCGACTGTCTGGAGCCTCGGCAGGCAATAGATGCCATGACGGATGGGGCGCGCATCGGAAGGGAGATTTAGCCATTCGTGGAAACGCCCATCATTTCCGTCGTTGCTGAACTGGATGAACATGGTTTGCGCGAATGTGCGCTGGAGATCATCGGCGAGGGTCGTTCCCTCGCCGATGCCTGTAACGGTACGCTGACCGTGTTGGCGCTCAGCCATACGGCAGGGGACTGGCTAGAAACATTAAGGCGACAAGACGCCGACCGGGTGGTAGTGATTGAACACCCTCTGCTGGCTGAACCGACGCTGGATATTCATACTGCGGCGCTGGCACAATGGCTGGCTGTGCAACCACCAGCGCTGCTCTTGATGAGTGATACAGTCAACGGGCATGAGGTGGCGGCACGGCTGGCGGCTCAATTGCGCTGGGCAGTTGTGACTGACTGTCTTTGGATCAAGGGCAACCCGCAAAATGGTTTCAGCGCCATCAAACCCACGCATCAGGATAAAGTGCATACTGCCTTCACCTGCCCACCGGGGCAGCCGCTGATTGCTACGCTGCGTCCGGGCGCAATTGGTGTGGAGATGCCGCGCGGATCATTGACAACGGAGATCATCCGCTGGCAGCCAGCGTTGGATGAAAGTTTGATCCACGTTCGAACGGTCGAGGTTATACCGGGCGACCCGCGGCACATTGACCTGCGCGAGGCGGAACGTATCGTCGCCGGCGGGCGCGGCGTGCGCTCAGCAGAGGACTGGCATCTGATTGAGGAACTGGCAGATGCCTTGGATGCGGCGGTGGGCGGAAGCCGTCAGGCGCTTGATCTGGGCTATATTCCTAACGAACGCATGATCGGTCAGACGGGCAAATCGGTCAAACCGCGCTTGTATCTGGCAGTGGGGATTTCGGGCGCCTCTCACCATCTAGATGGAGTGAACGCGGATGCGCTGGTCGCCATTAACCGCGATCGCGGTGCTCCGATTTTCAGCCGCTGTGCGCTGGGTGTGGTGGGTGACCTGTATGAGATACTGCCAGCACTGACGCGGCGCATCCGTGAGATGAGGGAGACAAAATGAGCCTGAACATTGTGGTCTGCATCAAACAGGTTTTGGATACGCAATTGCCCTTGCAAGTAGATGAAACCAGTCAGCAAATCGTGCAGGAAGCCGATCAGCCAACGTATAACATCAATCCGGCAGACCTGAGCGCATTAGAAACCGCCATGCGCTTCAAGGATGGACTGGAAGCACGGGTGACGGTTCTGACGCTAGGGACGGAGCATGCGATAGATGTGTTGCGCCATGCGCTGGCGCGGGGGGCGGATGCGGCGCTGCATCTGGTGAGCGTAAATGAAACGCCCGATGCATGGAAGACCGCAGAACAACTCACTCGTGTCATTGCCGGGCTGGGCGCGGCGCTGGTTTTATGCGGCGATGCCAGTCTGGACAGCGCCAGTGGACTGGTAGGGACGTTCATGGCTGAGCAGCTCCACTTGCCGCTGGTAACACGCGCTATTCGGCTTGAGCTGTTCGCTGAAGAAGAAAAACTGCGCGTCTGGCGTCAGTTGGAGCGAGGGGCACGGGCGGTTGTAGAATGTCGTCTGCCGGCGCTGGTTTGCGTCAGCGCGCTGATTGCGCAGCCAAAATATGTTTCAGTGTATCGTTTACAGCGTGCTGACAGCTCACGGATTGAACGGATTGCCATTCCCCCTGTGGAAAACCCAGCACTGCCAGTTTGCATGGTGAGCGGGATCAGCGCGCCGCGTCTGCGCCCTCGCAAGATGTCCGCCCCGCAGGCTTCGCTTTCCGCCGCAGAGCGCATCCGCTTTCTGATGGGCGGGGCGCGGACAACAGCAAAACCGGAAAGTAAACTGGTAGAAGGTTCAACCCAAGAAGCCGTCGAACGGCTAGTGAAATTCTTTCAGGAGCGCGGCATCTTGTCATAAAAGCAAAAACACCTCACAAACCGAAAAAACCTGTGAGGTGTTTATCAGATCGGGATACCAGTATTCTATTCCTTGACCTGCTGCGCCAGATAGTGTGCCAGACCCATTTGTTTGATCTGATCAAGCTGCGCTTCCAGCCAGTCGGTATGCTCTTCCTCGTCTTCCAGAATATCTTCCAGAAGTTCGCGCGAGCCGCCATCGCCAACTTCCAGACACAAACGTATGCCTTCGTTATACATTTTGACTGCGCCCAGCTCAGCTTGCAAATCATTTTGCAGTTGCGCCTGCACTTCAGCACCGACATGAATATCGTTTAACTTGCTGACGATGGGAATGCCTTCCAGAAAGATAATCCGTGCGATCAACTTTTCAGCATGTTTCATTTCGGTGATGGCGCGCTTTTCGGTCGCCTCGTGCAGCCGGTCGTATCCCCAGTTGGCGCACATTTCCGAATGCACCATGTACTGATTAATAGCTGTCAATTCATCCGCCAAAAGATCATTTAAGGTTTCAATTACTTTTTCATTGCCTTTCATAGTCAGTTTCCTCCGTAAAAACAACCATTGCTTGTCAAAGCACTTATACTTAAGAGAGTGTTGAAAAAGTCATATATAGCGCATATCTATACGAAAAATAGGCTATTCTACCGCCATATATAGGGGGTGTGCTTTGTTTTTCAACACCCTCACTTAATATACACTATTAGCCCTCCAGTGTCAAATCATTTTTAGCGCCAAGGTGTTACAAAAATCCTGCTTGACGCTTATCTATGCGAAAAAACTGTTTTTGCCACTGTATAAAACTCTTTAGCAGGATGAGAAATTTTTAGGGGCTTAATAGTACCACGCGATTGCGCCCGCTGACTTTTGCCTGATACAGAGCACGGTCGGCGGCATCGCTGATATTCGCCGGGGTGACGCTGCCCGGATAGGCAGCAACGCCGGCGCTAAAGGTAACATGAAAGACCTGCCCGTTGTTTGCCTGATGGACAATGCCGCCGAAATTCTGGCGGATTTCATCCAGCACCTGAACGGCATCGCTGCCGCTGGTGTTGGGGAAAATGATGGCAAACTCTTCGCCGCCATAGCGCCCGACGATGTCGCTGGTGCGCAGGCGGTTGACCAGCAGGCGAGCCAGATTTTTCAATACACGATCGCCCACGCTATGACCATAAGTATCATTGACCTGTTTGAAATGATCAATATCCAGCATGGCAAAGGCAAGCGGAATTTTGTAACGAATGGCGCGGCTTAATTCCTGGCTGAGGCGTTCCTTGAGTGTGGTGTGATTGAAAAGTCCGGTCAAGCTATCGCGCACCATCAAGTTGCGCATCTGGCGGTAACGCTCAACACGCGAGCGCACCGAAGCGATCAAATGCTCGGGTTTGATGGGTTTGGTGAGGAAATCATCGCCGCCGATCCCAACCGCTTCCAGTTGCACCTCACGATCGGTTTCCGCCGAAAGATAAACTATGGGAATGCTGACAAATCGTTCAATCTGGCGGATGGTCTGTGCCAGCTCAAAACCCGAACATTCTGGCATGTAAAGATCAAGCAGAATCAAGTCGGGGTTAAAATCATTCAGTGCCTGCAAAATATCCATTGGGGCGGTAACGATATAAGTTTCCATACCTGCTTTCTTCAGGTGCATGGCGCTGAAATTCGCCTGCATGGGCGAGTCGTCCATAATCAGCACGCGGTAAGGCAAAGGTTCTTCGCCAAGCGTCATACGATCAAGAGCATCAATCAATGCACCGACGTTGACCGGTTTGGTAAAGTAAGCCTGTCCACCGGCTCGCACGGCTTGCAGCCGCGCCTGAAAGTCGTCGCGTACGGAGATGAAAATGACTGGCGTATGAGCGGGGATGGTTTCGCGCATTTCCTGAATGGCCTCGATACCAGCGCTGTCACCTTCAGGGAAAATCAGGTCCATCAAAATAGCCGCTGGTGTGATCATCTGCAGCGCCTCGCTTAACTGTTCCAAACGGGTGAGGGTTTGCACTTGATAGCCAAAATAGCGAATCTGGATTGCCAGTTCTTCCGCCTGCTGCGGGTCGTCCTCGACCATAAAAATCAGGCGGTTGGCGCGGGTGCTTTGCAGTGACTCGGTCACTTTGAGCGAAGCATTCAATTCTTCCTCGCCTATGCTGCCATCCAGAGAAGGATGAGTGATTTGCTGAAGCAGTGCGCTAAACAGGCTTTTCAGCCGCTCCTTGTCATCTTCCTGCGGGGGAGCAGTCCATTCTTTAAAAGCCAGCGCCAGCTCCAGTTCACGGGCGGCTCTGCCCAATGATTGATATCCCAGTGTGAACGCTGAACCAGCCAGTTTATGCACTCGATATTGGACATCCTGCCTCATCTCCAGCGACCAATCGCTGTCCATCATGTTCAACCAGGCAGTTTCGATTTGTTGACGCAACTCGGGTAATTGCGCCAGAAACGACTTGCACAATTGAATCAGGGATTGAGCAGTGGGCAAAGAAGACGCCATGCTTACCCTCCTTTCTCGCTTGCGCCGATCAATTCCAAGAGGAACTGCTTCACGCGCTGGTATTCCTGTTTAACCATACCCAAACGTTCCTCCGCCTGTGTCCAGTTTCCAGCGCGCAGGTCGTTTTCCAGTTGTTGGCACAAGGCGGCGAACGTTTCAGCGCCAAAAGTCAGACCGGCGCCTTTGATGGTGTGTACACCCTTACGCGCCGATTCGCCTTCGCGCGCTGCCAGCCAAACAGCTATTTGCGGCAGCCGTTTTTCGGTATCCTCAAAAAACATCTGTGCCAGTTCCGCCAGCGTGGCGGGATCGCTTTGCCAGTTCGGGAAATATTCGCCCAAGGCGGTAAGGTTGACTGCCAAATCGGCAGACTTTTCTTGCACTGGGGGAACACCGGCCTGCGCCGTCTGCCCAACTGTTTCCGATGTTGCAAAACCAGGGGGAGCAGCCGGCAATCTGGACGGACAACGTTCTAAAACTTGCACGAGTTGCTCCACGCGCAAGGGCTTGCTCAAATAATCATTCATACCAGCTTTCAGGTAGGTTTCGCGGTCACCTTCAAGGGCATTGGCAGTGAGCGCAACAATATAGGGTTGAAGTGTTTGTAACATCAGCGGTGGGTGAATTTCGGGAAAAGGCAAAAGGCAGGAAGTCCCCCTGCCCAATAACAGCTTAGAAAGCAGCACCGGACCCAGCCAGGAGCAG
>DAOTYY010000136.1:0-3544 GCA_034434695.1 Anaerolineaceae bacterium | reverse complement strand
ACTGCTCAAAGGCAACACCAAACTCAATCACTTTGCTCTCAAATCAAAATTGTACGTACGCGCTATCCAATCGGCTTACGCTGCTCTTCGGGAACTCAATCCCGTTCAATTGGCTGCGTAAGGTGAGTGAATCAGTTGTGGTTGCTTATATCTTCAAACCTGTAGTGGCGCCATCACGAATTGCGCCGTGAATATAGGCAGGACCCGAAGAGCTGTTGGCATCTCCAATTAAATACCGTTCTTCTACTACTCCTTCCAACGCATCAAATAGTTCAGTGTTCTGACCATATTGTGTAACAACCATCACGGTATCACACTCCAGAGTCAATGTCTGACCATCTTTGGTCTCAATGACCAGTCCGTCCTTATTTACTTCTTTATACTTTTTTACACCAGTATAAATTGGAACACCCACAGCCTGTAACCACAACGGATATTTGACCAGCAAATGAATACCAGCTCCCTGCCCAATCGTCTCTGCCGTATCTACGAGCGTGACCTGTTTACCACGTTTAACTAAGAACTCCACTGTTTGCAATGCTGCCAAATCGCTCCCTACAACGACCACCTTCTTCCCCGTAGGCAAAAAGATTTTTGTCAAGGCAGATAAAGCATCCGGTCCTAACAGGCGTACGAAACCTTTGGCGCGTGATTTGAGCATTTCGGTTGTGACTACCTTGCCATTGCTGATCGGCACTTCGACTGGTTTGCCGCCTGTTGCCACTACGACAACATCTGGAGAAAGTTTCTTGATGGACTCCAAGGTGACTACTCTTCCTAAATTTAATTTGACGTTTAGCTTCTTCAACTGACGTTCGTACCAGTCCAGAAGGGGCGGAATTTCATCCGTTCCCCCGCTCTTGATGAAAGCTGCCATTGGCATCAGCCCACCAATCTCGGAAGCTTTGTCATAGATCATCACATCATGACCTCGTAACGCAGCCACGCGCGCCGCTTCCAGACCGGCCGGCCCCGCACCAACTACCAGTACTTTCTTGCGCCGGGCAGCCGGGGTAATAACCATCTCCCCTTCATGTCCCATGAAGGGATTGACCCGGCACTCCACCGGCAAGTTAAGGAACAAAACATGCAGGCAATACAGACAACCGTTACAGGGGCGAATATCTTCCTGACGCCCTTCCCTGAGCTTGACAGGGAATTCTGGATCAGCCATAAAGGGGCGACCAAATGCCGCCAAATCAACTAAACCTTCCTTGACCACTTTCTCCGCCGTTTCAAAGCTCAGACGACCTACGCCCGAAACCGGGATATTAACTGCCTTTCTAATGGCCGCAGCATCTGGAATAAGAGCCCCGTTGGGAATCTGATCAATAAATGGCTTAACAGCCGGAGGTGCCATTACAGCCACATAATCTGGAAACGCTGCCATCCAGAAGGGCCCATAACCATATGCAGAAACCTGCAAATAGTTGGCACCAGCAGCTTCAAACATCTTTGCAAAGGCGACCGCTTCTTCGTTTGTCGTACCAAGGGGGTCCCCCCACTCGCGCCCGTTCATCCGAACTCCCAAGACAAAATCTGGCCCACAAAGTTCGCGCATGCGTTTTAGAATGCTAACTGGGAAGCGCGCTCGGTTTTCCAGCGTATCACAGCCATATTCATCATGGCGTTTATTTTGTCGCCGAGAGAGGAAAGCATTCACCAATGCATAATGAGCACTATGCAGTTCAACACCGTCAAACCCAGCCTCCTTGCACCGTCGCGCTGCTTGAGCAAACTTTTCGATCAATTCTTCAATTTCAGCTTTACTCAATTCACGTGCCACTGCAAAAGTGGGTTCGCTTGGCGGGTCAATGGAAGAAGGCGCAATAGGCTGCCCGCCATTCGGTTGTTGCGGATTATGCGCCGGGCCAGCATGGGTAATCTGCACAACCACTGGCACATCAAACTCATGAATGACAGATGCCAGCCGAGCCAAACCGGGAATAAAGCGATCATCGTCCAATCGAATATGCGGCTGATTTGAGGCGCCCAGCGGATAGTCACAGATAGACTCTTCAACAGTCATCATACCAGGTTCGCCTTTTGCTATCGAGCGATAAAAATTAATTAATCGCTCTCCTACCGAGCCATCAGACTCTGGGTAAATAAACCACTGAGCTGTCTTGACAATTCGATTCTTAAGCCGTACTTTTGGGGTAAGCTCCAATGGCTGGAATAATGCAGAATACTTATCCGACATAGAGACACCTCCTGTGAAGAAAAAACAACCGCTTGTGGCAAGCGCCACCTTAGCCAATACAACCATTCCTCCAGACTTGTTAAGAAGTATAACAAATTGATTCTCAAGAAACAAGTGATATTTTTCTTAATCAGAATCTGCCGGGATTTATCCAATTCAAGAATGGTAAACTATAAAATAATCAATAACTGAAGTTTGCTTTTCAGGCACAAATCTCATTTTTGGAATGACAGATTTGCGAAGCATGGTTGATTCCTATGATTGGTTTTGTCACAAAAGCTTACAAACTGTTGATGTAGGGAAATTCAACAAGGAGGAATGCTATGTCAAGAGTTTTCCAGCGAGAAATAACAACGCCTGGACCGCTTCTCAAGCCTGATGGGACGCTAAACGATTGCGGCTGGGCGCGTCAGCCCATTCTGGATTGCAATCTCGAAAATGCCCACTTTTACCAACTGCGTTTCATGCAATGGCTGCGCATCAAACGCTGGGATTACTATGCTATATTTACCCCGGATCACTTCTTCTCATTCACCATTGGAGATATTGGTTATCTGGGATCTATCTTTGCCTATACGATTGACTTCACATCCTGGAAATACCACGAAGAAACACTGACCATCCCGCTGGGACGCGGCATTATCTTATCGCGCAATAGCACGAGCGGTGAGAGCCGCTTTGAAAGCAGACGTGTCAGCCTGCAGTTTCTAGCGGAGCCAACCTGCCGCCGTCTGAAGGTGCGCTGGGATGGTTTTAACGGGCAGGACTTGAATGCTGAAGTAACACTCACACTGGCGCCACAACATGAGTCCACAGTCAACGTCATCCCAATCGGCGAGAAGCGCTTTTACTACACCCGCAAGGTAAATTGCCTTCCGGCTTCTGGTTGGATTCTCTGCAATGGCAAAAGGCACGAGCTGGATGCTGCTCGCTCGCTGGGTTGTCTGGATTGGGGTCGTGGCATTTGGAACTATGACTCCTTCTGGATTTGGGGCAGTTTAAACAGCTTTTTGCCCGATGGACGAACGATTGGACTGAACCTTGGCACAGGCATTGGCGATATGAGCGCCGCGACTGATTGCTCTCTAATCCTGGATGGACGCGTGCAAAAACTCGGCAAAGTGAACTACGATTACGACTCGCACAACTTCATGCGTTCATGGCGGATTTGGGATGAAGATGGACGGCTGGAACTAACTTTCACCCCTGATTGACTGACAGATTTTATGTAACCTCCAAGCACAGCGACGATAGAATCGCAATCGGATTCAACGCCTGGCGCTTGGAGGCAAAAACCGGATGTGGATCTGGACCGGGTTCAAACCAAAAGAAAGGAAGCAG
>DAOTYY010000135.1:0-2731 GCA_034434695.1 Anaerolineaceae bacterium | reverse complement strand
TTGATGGCGCCATCCGAGACACGGATGAAATCCGAGACTTGGGTTTTTTCATATTCTCTAAAGCAATCGTACCTCGCTCGACTCACACCCCATACTCTGGACGGATGGAGCCAATTGAGATCAACATTCCAATTCAGTGTGCTGGCGTCCTTGTCAAACCCGGTGATTTGGTTTTAGCGGACGAAATTGGCGTGGTAGTTATTCCAATAGAGAATGCAGCGGATGTTTTGGCAAAAGCACGGGAGCAAGCCGCGAAAGAGGAACTAACTCGCGCAAAGATCCGCGAGGGTAAAACGGTGGAGCAGTTATTGGCGGAATTTGGCAGATTGTGATGTCCCGATAAAGAAACAAAAGAGTGTCTGTTAGCCAGAAAAGGAGTTTGATATGAGCGAAGCGAAGAAGTTCCGGATAAAAAGAATTCAGGAGATGATGGCGCAAGAAGGTTTTGCGGCGATTGTTTGCAGGCTGTCCGAAAATGTTGTGTATCTCACTGACTATTGGCCACATCACGGGTTTTCGGTGGCAATTTTGGCACAGGAAGGGGATCCCTATGTTTTCGTACCCGAAGTAGAAACGGAATATGCCAGAGCAGGCTGGGCGGTGGTTGATGAATTTGGTTGGGGGTTGTTAAAAGATGGCGACTTGTATACGAACTACCGCCAATGGCTGACAAAGATGCGTGACATGTTGGGATTGAAAGGCAAGAAGGTGGGAGTAGAGAAAAGCTTCGAGGTGACAGCCCCAACCTATCGAGCAGCAGAACCAGTTGTCCCTGCAGGACCTTGGAACACGCTGTTAGCAGAGGTGTTTGCGGACGCGACTTTAGCGGATGTCTTTAACCTCATTTCCACAGCCCGGGCAGTTAAAGGCGAGTATGAGCTGGAAAAGTTGCGCCTGGCAAATGAGATCTCGGAAATGGGAATCAATTATGGCATCGAGAAACTTGAGCCGGGGATGACCGAGGCGGAAATTGGTGCATGGATTGAATATAAAATCCGCGCCGATGGTCCGGGTTATAAAGGTGCACGGCTGGTGCGGGCAAACGCAGAGGTAGCGGCTGGTCCGGTTGGAAGCACAAAAGCGACCTTGTTGATCCCCTCCACCAGCTACAGAACGCAAGAAGGCGATCTGGTGATGATTGAACTGGCGACTATTGTGGATGGTTACTGGTCAGATCTGACGTATATGGCTGTTGTAGGGAAACCCAGTGACCGCCAGCGCGAGGTTTATAACCATCTTTTGGAGGCACAGCAGGCCGCTGCTCAGGAGATGCGAGCTGGAGCATCGTATGCTGATCCAGACCGAGCAGCGCGGGAAGTCTTGAAAAAAGCTGGTTTAGCCGATTATTTTGTGCATATCACCGGTCATGGTGTAGGCTTTCGGTATCACGAGTTTGTACCTTTCCTGATGCCAGGAGCCCAAGGCGTTTTGGAGAAAGGGATGGTCAGCAGTGTTGAACCGGGGATTTATATCCCGGATTTTGGCGGGATTCGGATTGAAGACAATGTGGCGGTTGGCGAAAAGGGGCCGATTTTCCTGTCAACTCCCAGGAATCCTTGGTAAAGGATGCGATTATTTTGAAAAGAACAGGAGGATGCTATGAATTTCCAAGATCAAGTTGTCATTGTCACTGGCGCAGCCAAAGGAATTGGTAAAGGTATCGCCAAGGTATTCAGTGAGAAAGGCGCCAAAGTGGTCATTGTGGATTGGGATGCTCAAAGCGGCGATGCCACTGCCCAAGAGCTACGCGCCCAAGGCAGGGAGAGTATCTTTATCCAGTGTGATGTTTCCAGGGAAGACCAGGTGATGGCGATGATCAATACGGTGATCAGCACCTTTGGTCGAATTGATGTACTGGTGAACAACGCCGGCATCGGGGTATATAAACCGGTTCTTGAGGCCACCAGTGAGGATTGGGACCGCTGCCTGGCGGTTAATTTGAAGGGTGTGTTCCTTTGTTCGAAATATGCCATTCCGCACATGCAAAAGCAAGGAAAAGGTGCAATTGTCAATATTTCATCGGTGCATTCCCATGCCACAGTAAATGGCGTGGCGCCGTATGCAGCTTCAAAAGGCGGGATTACGGCCTTGACCCGCAATATGGCGATTGATTATGGTCCGACCATCCGGGTGAACGCGATTGCACCGGGATGGGTATTGACGCCGCTTATCCAGAGCATTTTTGACAGCTATCCTGATCCAGCTGAACAACAGCGGCAGGTTGAAAACCGCCAGGTGATGAAGCGCATTGGGCGTCCAGAAGATATTGGTTATGCGGCTGCCTTTTTAGCCAGCGATGAGGCCTCATTCATTACCGGGACACAGCTCTTTGTGGATGGCGGGTTAACCGCTCAGCTCGAGAGCTGGTAGAGGAGACAGAAGAGGATGAGCGCCATTGGCATTAAATTTGACATCACAAAAGACGATTTGAGTTCATTCTCTAAAGATGGGGCAGCATTTGTCACCTTCGGCGAGACGATGGTTCGGGATATGCCGAACGATTTTCAGAGACTGGAAATGACGCGCAATGTCCTGATTTCTTTGGCAGGCAGTGAGCTTACTTTGGCGATGGTTCTAGCTCGCTTTGGCATTCCTAGCGCTTATATCACCCGTGTTCCGAATAACCCTTATGGTTGGATGATTCGAGATACTGCCCGCAGTCAGGGGATTAATACCGATTATTTTGTTTGGGCGCCAAAAACAGAACCGGTGGGAAGGTTGTTGTATGAAC
>DAOTYY010000134.1:0-27551 GCA_034434695.1 Anaerolineaceae bacterium | reverse complement strand
ACTGCTCAAAGGCAACACCAAACTCAATCACTTTGCTCTCAAATCAAAATTGTACGTACGCGCTATCCAATCGGCTTACGCTGCTCTTCGGGAACTCAATCCCGTTCAATTGGCTGCGTAAGGTGAGTGAATCAGTTTCTTTTTGAGGAGGATTGCCATGGCACGTTGTTTTAATGGGGCAATTTTGCACGTCAATCTGACAAGCGGTGAATTAAGCATTGAACATCCCACAGAGGAGTTTTATCGTTTCTACGGTGGCGGTGGTGCAATGGGAGTGTATTACATTTTGCGAGATATGCCGGCGGGGAGTGATCCATTGGGGGCAGAGAATATTCTTACTTTTTTCACGGGTTTACCAACGGGTTTGCCCATCTCTGGTCAATCGCGCCTGACCATTAATGCGAAATCACCAATGAGCGGAGCAATTGGTGATAGTCAAAGCGGCGGTTTCTTCCCGGCAGCACTCAAATGGTCAGGTTTTGACGGTATTGTGGTGCGTGGTAAATCTTCTCAACCTGTGTATCTGTATCTCCATGAAGGAAAAGCGGAACTGCGTCCTGCCGATCATTTATGGGGCAGATATACCGCTGAAGTGGATGAAATTCTTAAAAAGGAAATTGGGGGAGAAAAAATTGAAGTCTTGCAGATTGGTCCTGCTGGGGAGAAGCTGGCGCGCCTGGCGGCAGTTTTGAATATGCATAATCGCGCCAACGGGCGCACCGGCATGGGTGCGGTCATGGGTTCCAAACTCTTGAAGGCAATTGTTGTGCAGGGGAAGGGCACCATTGGAGCTGCAGATCCGAAAGCGCTGACGCGGTTAAGTCGTGAGGGCAGCCGTAGTTTGCCGGACATTCCAGACGTCTATGGATTGAGCAAAAATGGCACCGCAGATGTAATTCCTTTCCAGAATGCTTTTGGAACATTGCCAGCCTATAACTATAACGAAGGTACTTTTGAGCAGTGGGAACAGATCAGCGGCGAGACCATGACCGATACCATCCTCAAGGAACGTGATACTTGTTATGCATGCGTGGTGCGGTGCAAACGTGTAGTAGAGACCGAGTATCAGGGTCGAAAAGTTTTACCCACCTATGGAGGACCCGAATACGAAACAATTGCCACGTTTGGCAGCTATTGTGGTATTGCTGATTTGCCCGCTATTGCGCTGGCAAATCAGATCTGCAATATGTATGGGCTGGATACAATCGGTACTGGAGCGACGATTGCTTTTGCGATGGAGTGCTTTGAAAATGGAATTATCACGGTGGAGGATACGGGCGGTATAGAGCTGCGTTTTGGCAATGTTCAGGCAATGCTGGAAATTGTTGAGAAAATTGCCAAGCGTGAGGGGTTTGGTGATGTGCTAGCGGATGGCTCGGCAGCCGCGGCAAAAAAAATTGGCGGACGTGCCAGCGATTTTCTGATTACGGTTAAAAATTGTGAGGCACCAGCACATATGCCACAAGCGAAAAGATCACTTGGATTGCATTATGCTGTCAATCCGTTTGGCGCTGACCATCAATCTGCAGAGCATGACCCAATGTACGAAGAAGGTGGTTCGGATTTGTATTACAGCCGATTAGCGCGTATTGGGTTGGAAAAAGTACAGCCGCCTTATAGTATGAATGAGGAGAAAGTGCGTTTTTGTTATTTGACCGAATTGTTCTACCATGCGTTGGATTCCTATAACTTGTGTCAGTTCGTTTGGGGACCCGCCTGGTCGCTATATGGTCCGGATGAAATGGCGGAAATGTTACGGGCAGCAACGGGCTGGAATATAACCGTAGAAGAAATTATGAAGGTTGGCGAACGACGGCTGAACATGATGCGTGCTTTCAATGCACGTGAGGGTTTTGACCGTCAACATGATAAATTGCCTCGAAAATTCTCTTTGCCTTTGCAGGGAAGCGGACCCAGTGCAGGTGCCTTTTGGGATGAGAGGGATTTGGAGCATTTTAAAGATTTGTATTATGACTTGGCTGGCTGGGATATCCAGAGTGGCAATCCAACACCCCAAAAGCTGGCAGAGTTGGGACTGGACTGGGTGAAACAATAACCTGTGACATGAAAATTCGGGTAGTCCTTCATTCGGTACTGCGAGAAAGACTGCCGCCGGAGACCAATGGCAAGGCTGATCTGGAGTTGCCAGAAGGTTGTACAGTACAGGAAGTGATTCATAGGCTTGGATTACCGCAGCATGTGGCATGTGCAATCAACGGTCAAATTGAACGTTCTCTGTACAAAATTCTCCAGGATGGTGATGAAGTGCGTTTTTTTCGCCCCGGAGCGGGCGGATGAATCAATCAGGCAGGTCAATTGACCTGCCTGATATGTACTTTCCCTTCGCTCAAAAATGGGTAATGACAATTTTGGTATAATCAGCCTTGCAGGGAACTGACCTGGAGATGAAACATGCTTAAGAGGAAAATATTCACCGGGTTGATAATAAATCTGGTTTTTGTTTTGAGCGCCTGTTCGGCCGAGCCGACACAGGACCCGGCTCTTGTTTATACTCAGGCGGCGCAGACGGTTGAGGCACAATTGACCGGCACGGCACTTGCTAAACCGTCGGATACAGCTACGCCAACCCAAATTCCAACCCGCCCCCCGACATCTACACCTGCGACGGTTGGACTGCCCACTTTACCGCCTTTGGGAACTATGCCTGCTTTTGACAGTACACTGCAGCCGACACTCCCTCAACCACCAGAGACTGGCGTAACGTCAACTACAGGTGTTCTATTTCCTTCCGCTTTGCCAACTTTACAATCAACGATGCCGCAACCAACAGCTACACCTAAAAAGAGCTACAGCGGTGACCATGCGACGTTTCAATACCAGGTGCCTGCGGACGGGCAAACCTTTGCGCCGGGGGCAGAGTTTTTGCTTTCTTGGGGGTTTTTGAATGATGGTACAACAACTTGGAATCCGGATTATCGGCTGGTCTTTTTGGGTGGTACGGTGATCACAAATGTGTCCTCAGTTGCCGGACCAGCCAGCACGCCGCCAGGGCAGAAAGCAGAATATAATGTCTGGGCAAAATTGCCATCAGAACCGGGAAGTTACATCACCCGCTGGAAGCTGGTGAACCCGGCTGGAGTCTATTTGACTGAGGTTTATTTTGCTTTCAAAATTTCGCCCTGATTGTATGAGCAAGCCTGCTTGACGATACCCGATACTTTGAGAGAGCTTTGCGAAAGTCATTGAGTTTATGTACATCCCTCTTTAGAAGAAAGTAACATTGTTATGGAATTTGAAGAACACTCCTCTCCTTCCTGGCTGACACGCCCTTTATCGCAATATCTGTCAAAGTTTACCGTTGAAACTTTGCTGGTGATCATTATTCTTGTCTTAGCAGTATTCAGCCGTTTTTACAATTTGGACCTGCGTGTGATGAGTCATGATGAAGTTAACCATGTAGTGCCATCTTGGGAGCTGTATCAGGGACGCGGGTACCGGCATGATCCAGTAACGCATGGTCCGCTGCAGTTTCATCTTTTGGCTTTGTCTTTCTTTTTACTGGGGGATAGTGATTTCTCTGCCCGTGTCCCTGCGGCGCTTTTTAGCGTTGCGGCGGTTGCAGTTGTGCTTTTTGCGTTCCGCCGCTATTTAGGCCGATCCGGTGCTTTGATCGCTGGTGTTCTGTTTCTGATCTCGCCATTCATGCTATTTTACGGGCGCTATACCCGTAATGAAGGCTTTATAGAGTTGTTTGGCGTGCTGATGTTATACGCTACCCTGCGCTACCTGGATCGCGGAGATACTCTCGCGCTTTTCTTGTTGACAGCCGCCACAGCACTACATTTCACTGCCAAAGAGACAGCATTTATTTATACGGCTCAACTTTTGTTGTTTCTGGGGATTTTATTTGTTACAGATGTCTTGCGATTGCGTTGGAGGGTTCCAGAAAGGCGCTCCTGGTTTCTTGTATTGATATTTATTGCCCTGTTTTTCTTACTCCTGGCAATTGGGCTGGCGGCTTGGAATGCGCACGCCACCGGTACGGCAACTCCAGCGGGAGCGCAGCCACCTGAAGGTGGAATGCCTTTGCCAGCCACCCAATCACCTTTGCGATATGCGGAAGTAATTTCGCTGGTTTTGGCGTTTGTAACAGGAATGAGCGGGTTGGTTTTGCTGGTGAGTGCACTGGGCTGGAAAGCAATTCGTTCTCTTCGATCTTTTGATTTATTAATCCTGGTTGGAACGCTGGTATTGCCACAATTAAGCGCTTTTCCGGTCAAGCTGGTTGGTTGGGACCCATTGAATTACAGCATGGCTGGCATGTTACGTACCGGGGCTTTCGTAGCACTGCTGTTTGCTGTTGCAATTGGTGTAGGATTGTGGTGGAAGCCCCGACTATGGACAGCAAATGCCATCGTTTTTTACACAATTTTTACCGTTCTTTATACAACATTTTTCACCAATGGACAGGGATTTTTCACTGGGCTGGTTGGGTCGCTGGGATACTGGTTAAGTCAGCAGGGAGTGCAACGGGGCAGCCAGCCCTGGTATTACTTCATTTTGGTTCAGCTACCCATTTATGAGTATCTGGCAGTATTGGGTTCTGTTCTAGCTTTGTATTTTGGATTGCGGCATAACCGCTTCAGCAGTTTGCCCGGCGTATCGCCTGCTGATGAACAACCAATGACATCTGGCGTACAAGACAGTCTGGATGAGGGGTATTCCCGTAAGCTGCCGACTCTGGCGCTCTTGCTCTTTTTCTCATTGACTTCTGTGATTGCATATAGTATAGCGGGGGAGAAAATGCCATGGCTGACAGTGCACATTGCTTTGCCGCTATTGTTAACCGCTGGCTGGGGGTTGGGTTTCCTGATAGATAAAACTCCCTGGCATAAGGTTATGAATCAAAACGGCGTAGTTTCCATGTTGTTGATGCCCGTTTTTCTGACCAGTCTGGCTACTGTAATAGGGGTGTTGTTGAGTGATAAGCCGCCATTCCAGGGAACGGAGTTATCCCAGTTACAGGTTACTAGCCGTTTTTTGCTGGCAACAGTGATGGCTGTGCTTAGTGGTGGTGTCATTTTATACTTGCTCAAGGACTGGTCTTCTATTCAGTTATTACGTCTGGTGACAGTTTTTTTCTTTGGATTGGTGGGGCTCCTTACAGCACGCACAGCATATATGGCTTCATTCATTAACTACGATTATGCGACTGAGTTTCTGGTATATGCCCATGCTGCACCAGGCCCGAAGCAGGTTCTGGCGCAGGTGGAAGAGATTTCTCGTCGTATAACTGGTGGCAAAGATATTCAGGTGGCATATGACAATGATGCACTCTATCCGTACTGGTGGTACCTGCGAGATTATCCAAATCATCGCTGGTACACGGACAAACCCACACGCGATCTGCGCGACTTTCCATTGATTATCGCCGGCGAAGCCACTATGACAAAGATGGACCCCATCGTCAAAGACAACTTCGTTGTATATAACTACGTTCGCCTGTGGTGGCCGATGCAGGACTACTTTAATCTGACCTGGGAGCGCGTTTGGAATGCTATAACAGACGCGCGGATGCGCAGAGCGCTTTATGATATCTGGATGTATCGGGATTATACGCTTTACGCCGAGATTACGAATAATCCGAATTTGAAGCTGGAAACTTGGCAGCCAAGCAGCCGTATGCGTTTTTACATTCGTAAAGATATTGTGGCTCAAATTTGGAATTATGGCGCTGCGCCGGCTGTGGCAACCGCACCAAGCCAGGAAGACCCCTACGTTAGCGCGTTGCTATCCCTTACTCCAGACCGGATGCTTGGCGGAAAGGGAAATGTGCCGGGACTTCTTGATTCGCCGCGCGGGATTGCTTTTGCCCCTGATGGCACGATCTACGTTGCCGACTCGCGCAACCACCGTGTCCAGCACCTGGACACCGAAGGGAATGTGTTGCATGTGTGGGGTTCTTTTGCGGATGCTGGCAGTGGAGCAGCACCGGGCGGCACTTTCAACGAACCCTGGGGGGTGGCAGTTGGACGCGACGGGTCTGTATATGTGGCAGATACTTGGAATCATCGTGTCCAGAAGTTTACCTCAGATGGTCAATTTGTCAGAATGTGGGGTTATTTTGGACAGGGTGAAGCGCCTGAGGCTTTTTGGGGACCACGGGGGCTGGCAGTGGATAGCCGTAACCGAATCTATGTAACTGATACAGGCAATAAGCGCGTGGTGGTGTTTGATTCGGATGGCAATTTCGTCACGCAATGGGGTACGCCAGGTGTTGAAGTTGGTCAGTTTGATGAACCGGTGGGTATTGCAATTGGATTAGATGATAAGGTGTATGTTGCAGATACCTGGAATCAGCGGGTACAGGTGTTCCAACCCGATGAGCAGGGGATGGTTTTCACACCTGTGGTGAGTTGGGACGTGTATGGCTGGTTTGGTCAATCGCTTGAAAACAAACCTTATATTACAGTAGACCTAGCTAACAATTCTTATATTACTGATCCAGAGGGGTACCGCGTTATCCAGTTTGATGCACAGGGGAATTTCGTGCGCGGCTTTACCAATTGGGCTGGACAACTGGACGCTTCAAGCTTGCCGGTTGGAATTGCCTTTGACCCGCAGGGACACTTGTGGATCAGTGACGCAGGGAATCACTTCTTAATGCGCTTTATCCTGCCATAATTTCTTTTTACGCAATAGAATTCAGCCCTGCCCACTTAAGGACAGGGCTGAATCATTATTTGCGGAGTTCATCCTTCAGCAGCATGTTCAGGATGAAACTGATGACGCTCACGATTAAAGCGCCAAAGAATGCCGGCCAGAAACCTGAGACTGTAAATCCTACCCCGAAGCTACTTCCAATCGCCCCAGCGAGGTAAAACAAAAGGGTGTTGATCAGCAGACTACCCAGACCAAGTGTCAGAACGATAATCGGACAGCCAACAATAACCAGAATGGGACGCAGAATGGCATTAATGATGCCAAAGATCAATGCCAGCCAAAGCAGGGAAATCCAGTTTTCGCTTTGTGGTGTAATACCACGTCCGTTCAGTAAAGCAATTGCACCATACAGGGCAATCGCGTTGATGAATAGTCGTAATAAGAATTTTTTCATAGTAGCTCCTTGTATCCAATACCATATACGTGGTGGTGCAAAGAAAGTTGCACTTGAGAACTAGCTTGGAAGCTTCTGACGACTTCTTAAGTTTTGAAACGTTTTTCCATCCAGATCAGTGTATTTTGTAACTCGAAGCCAGACTCTTGGAATGCTTGTGCTGCTCGATAGGCAGGGTAGTTAACTAGTAGCGGACGCCTGTCCTGAGTGTCATATCGTATCCGATATAGTAATGTCTGAATGACAAGATTTTCCCACTTTGGATCACATGCGACCCAAAGAGTATCTGCATGGTGGTGGGTGGATTCCAATGCAGCCAGACCAATCGGACAGTCTTGAGCGTAAATAGCCCACATGCGATATTGCCGGTCATGGAGAAAGCGGATGAGGGAATGCCACCAGTTGGGGCCAAAATGTTCTAGACGGAAGTTGAGATTCCAGGCGACCTCTGGCGGGTAAGTAGCTTGCAGCCATTCCTGTTGAAGCTGCCAGTCGCAAGGTCTGCGTTTTCCGATTGTCAAACCCTCTGGCAAAGGTTCGGGAAATACCAGTTGATTAGCTTTACTTTGCCATGAGCTACGGCGGGCACGCTCGACCATATTGAAGGAGAGGTAGAGTTGGTAAGCGGCCTCGTTGTCGTCGCGCACCTGTAACCAGGCTGCGGAGGCGCCATGATTCTGCGCGTGCTGCAGGGCGCACTCGGTTAATTTGCGGGCGATGCCACGTCGCCGATAGTCGGGATGAGTGGCAACGTTGGCGATGAAATAATACCATTCGCGCCGGACACGGAAGGGAATTAGGGTGAGATTACCGACAACTTTTTCTTCTTCGACCCAAACATAACCAAACAGGGGATAAGAAACGCGTTCACCAGAACCTGCAATCCAACTAATGTAAGAAGGATTTTGAGCAGCACGGCGAATTTGTCGCACATATTCGCGTCCGTCTGGATCAAGGTTATTCCCAAAACAGATTTCAATTAGATTGGCGATGGCATCCAGATCGGTATAAATATTAACCGGGCGCAAACCGGATTTTTTATCCAAGCTGTCAGCATTCACAAAAGCAATTTTACACAAGCCCGTGAGAAATGCACATACTTGGGCGGTAATATGCGTTGACAAGGCGGTGATAGGGTCATAGAATTTGATAAAAATGACGATGAGGAAGTTTTCTTACAGGTTTTTAATAGATTGATACTATACTTATAGCAATGGATGAGATTTTATTTCTCATTATTGACCAGAGGATGAAAAATTATGATGCGATTTGACCGATTTACAGAGCGGGCGCAAGAAGCTGCTCAACGTGCAGCGGAGATTATCCAGCGCTATGGGCACAATCAGATTGATACTGAACATATCCTGCTGGCTTTAATTGAACAACCACAGGGTGTGATACCCCAGATTCTTGAATTGTTGAAGGTGGACCCGAATACAATTTCAGAGAGACTGGATTACATTTTACGAACCACGCCAAAAGCAAGCATTTTTGGGGGTGGGGCGGGACAAATTTTTATCACTCCACGCGTAAAACGAATCATTGATCAGGCAAACGAAGAAGCCAGCCGACTGAAAGATGAGTACATTTCCACCGAACATATCTTTCTGGCGATCTTAAGCGAACGTAATACCCCGGCGGCTCGTCTTTTGGAAGGTGCTGGTTTGACGCGTGAGCGGGTATATGACGCTATCCTTCAACTACGTGGAGGGCAGCGTGTGACTGACCCACAGGCGGAGACACGCTACCGCACATTGGAAAAGTACTCGCGCGATCTCACTCAACAAGCACGCGAAGGCAAGTTGGACCCGGTCATCGGACGTGATAATGAGATTCTGCGGGTGATGCAGATTCTTTCCCGTCGTACTAAAAACAACCCGGTGCTTATTGGGGAAGCAGGTGTTGGCAAAACGGCAATTGTTGAGGGGTTGGCTCAGAAAATCGCTGCCAACGATGTGCCAGAGATTTTGATGGGCAAACGCGTGGTGGCGTTGGATTTGAGTGCCATGATTGCTGGTTCGCGTTTTCGCGGTGAGTTTGAAGAACGTTTGAAAGCGGCGATTGAAGAGGTTCAGCGCGCTGAGGGAGAAATTATCCTATTCATTGATGAATTGCATACCGTGGTGGGCGCTGGAGCGGCGCAGGGTGCGATGGATGCCTCTAATATGTTGAAGCCCGCGCTGGCACGCGGTGAGTTGCAGTGCGTTGGAGCAACGACGTTAGATGAGTATCACAAGTACATCGAGAAAGATGCTGCTCTGGAGCGCCGTTTCGCGCCTGTCTATGTGGATGAGCCCAGCGTAGATGACACGATAAAAATGCTTTTTGGTCTGCGCGATCGTTACGAAGCGCATCACAAGGTGAGATTCTCCGATGAGGCACTGGTGGCTGCGGCTCGGCTTTCTGCCCGCTATGTCACCGACCGGCGGTTACCAGATAAAGCTATTGATCTGGTGGATGAGGCAGCGGCTAAACTGCGCGTAGCCTTGTATTCGCTGCCACCTGATTTAAAGAAAATGAAAGATGAAATCGAACGTTTGAAGGCAGAAGAGGAACAGGCAGGCGTGGAGCGGGACTATGAGCGCGCCGCGCGTATGAAAGCTGAACGGCTCCGCAAAGAAGAAATTTTTAACGCCGAGCGGGATAGATGGGAAGTTGAGCATAAACTGGATGAGGTCGTAGATGTGGATGACATCGCTCAGGTGATTGCGCAATGGACGGGTATTCCAGTCAGCCAGATGATGGAGACGGAGGCGGAGCGCCTCTTGCACATGGAGGAGCGTTTGCGTGAGCGTGTGGTTGGACAGGAAGAGGCAATCCATGCAGTGGCAGATGCCATCCGTCGGGCGCGTTCTGGCTTGAAGGACCCGCGCCGTCCGATTGGGTCTTTTATCTTTATTGGCCCTTCTGGTGTAGGCAAGACGCTGCTTGCAAAAGCCCTGGCAGGGTTCTTGTTCGATGATGAGGATGCACTGGTGCGTCTAGATATGAGCGAGTATCGCGAGCAGCATACTGTTTCGCGTCTGTTTGGCGCGCCGCCAGGTTATGTCGGCTATGAGGAAGGTGGTCAGCTTACTGAAGCTGTTCGTCGGCGACCATATCAGGTGATTCTGTTTGATGAGATTGAGAAGGCACATCCTGAAGTATGGAATGCTTTGCTGCAAATTTTGGATGATGGACGTTTGACGGATGGTCAGGGAAGAGTTGTCGATTTCCGCAATACTGTGCTGATCATGACCAGTAATCTAGGTACAGAGTTTGTCCGCCGAGGAGGGACATTAGGCTTCCTTAAGAGCGATGGATCAGCAGAACAAAAGGAAGAGCATGATAAGATTGAGAAAGCACTGAAGAGCACCTTCCGACCGGAATTTTTGAACCGTATTGACGAAATCATTATGTTCTCACCACTTTCTGAAGAGTTGATGTTACAGATTGTTGATTTAGAAATGAGGGAAGTAAGTGAAAGACTTGGGGAACATGGCATTCATGTCCAGCTAAGCGAAGAGGCGCGTTCCTGGTTGGCAAAAGAAGGTTACGATCCTGCTTTTGGTGCGCGTCCGTTGAGGCGTGCGCTACAGAAGTATGTTGAAAGCCCACTTTCAATTAAAATGCTTTCCGGAGAGTTTACCGAAGGCGATACGGTTGTGGTGGATGTAGCTGCGGACAACAAACTTTACTTTCACAAGAGTGAGATAATACCTGAAAAAGCCGGCTAGTGATGGTTGCCCGCCAGACATCTGGGGTCTGGCGGGTTCTTTTGTCTTCGCAATGCGATATACTTAATGTGTATGTGTCCCACGAAAGCAGAAGTAGTGGAATTACTGGGGTCAATTTACCCATTCCACCGTAAGGCTGGATTGGATTATGCGATGCTCAATCTGGTTTATGAGAATCTGGAAATTGCTGAATATAGCGAAGGGGAAGTTATCTACGCGATTGAGCAGCAAGCGAAATCATTGTATATTGTCTTTTCAGGTGAAATTCATCTTTTGAAAAATACCCAAGAAGGCGAGGAAGTGATTGTTCGTTTGAGCAGTGGTGACTTCTTTGGATATGAAGTGTTAGAGGATGCACAATATCGCGCCAAAGCAGTCGCTGTTACTTCTGTGGTTGTTTTGGTTCTAGCTCGTGAAGCCCTTATTAGACTGGCAAGCCAGATTCGCGAATTTAACTTAGGTTTGAGGTTGATGTATGATAGCTATCGGCTGGCGCAACGTGTTCATTTGGAGTGGATCACGCCAGATGAAGTAATTTATTTCATTGGGCGGCGACACACGGCCTTTCTTTTCATGCGTCTTCTTGCCCCATTGCTGGCAGTGGGATTCTTTGTGCCATTGATTGTTATTCTTTCCTGGATTGGAGCGCTTACAGGTATCATGTTGATCATCGCGCCAATTGTGGTGGCAGGTGGTGCATTATTATGGGCTGGCTGGGAGTATCTGGACTGGGCGAACGATTACTCCATTATTACCAGTAAGCGGGTTTTGTTTCAGGAGCGGGTTGTTTTGTTGTATGAGAGCCGCCAGGAAGAGCCAATGACAGCAGTGCTTTCTGTAAGCACGTTTTCTTCGCAAATTGGGCGACTGCTCGGCTTTGGAGATGTGATTGTTTATACATACGCTGGTCAGATACGGCTACAAGCCCTGAAGGATTATGACCAGGTAAAGTTCCTGTTGCAGGCGGCAATCCAGCGCTCTGGAATAAGAGTCAGACAATTGGAAAGAAAAGAGGTCGAGAAGCTTATTCGGGAGCGGTTAGAGCCGCGTAAAGAGCCTCTGGCACCTGTTGCAGTGCCGGCACATGTGGAGCCAGGAGTTCTGCAAAGATTGGCGCGGCGATATTTCTCCAATCTTTTCCGCATGCGATTTACCTATGGTGATATCGCTGTTTATCGTAAACACTGGCTGTTTCTTGTCCTTAATGTCTTTCCACCCTTACTGGTACTATTGGTGTTGATTGTGTTGCTTATTCTGCGGCTTGGGAATGTGATCACGTTATTTTCCATTCAAGCGTTTAGCAGCCTGATTGTGCTTGGCTTGCTTGTGGCTTTTGGCTTTCTACTATATCAATATTACGATTGGCGAAATGATTATTACGAGATTTCCTCTGATCAGGTATTGGATGTGTATAAAAAACCGTTGGGAAAGGAAAGCCGGCAGGTTGCGCCGTTGAAAAATATTCAAAAGATTGACTTTCAACGCAAAGGTTTTATCGGGCAACTCTTTAATTTTGGCACAGTCTATATTCGTGTAGGTGAGACTTCGCTGACATTTGATGACGTGTTTAATCCTTCTGAAGTGCAAAGTGAATTGTTCAAGCGCATGGCGGAACGCGAGTATCGGGAGAAACAGGCTGCCATTGCAGGTGAGAAACAGCGTCTGACTGATTGGATCGAGATCTACCACAAGATAACACATGGCGGTGAAGGAACTCCTCTTTCTTCTGGATGAATGAATGCAATCGAGGTAAAATTTGATCAATAAAGGTGTAATGAGACACGAGGTGAATGATGGCAGTATTGGAAATTGTGACGATACCGGATGCGGTCCTGAGGCGTAAGGCACGTAAGGTCACCGCATTTGACAAAGAGTTTCAGATTTTAGTGGATGACATGGTAGAAACCATGCGTGCTGCGCCCGGGGTTGGGCTTGCAGCGCCGCAAGTAGGTGTTTCCTTGCGGTTGATTGTGGTTGAGTTTGGCAGCGAGGAAGATGAAGAGGCGCCCAAAAAACTGTACATTGTTGCCAACCCCGAAATTGTTATGGCTTCTGAGGAGAAAGTAACAGGAATTGAAGCTTGCCTGTCCGTTCCGGGTCTGGTCGGTGAAGTGGAGCGTCATAAATCTATTATTGTCAGGGGACTGAATCGTCAGGGTAAACCAATCAAGGTGAAAGCTGAAGGCTGGCTGGCTCGCATCTTTCAACATGAGATAGATCATCTAGATGGAATTATCTATACTGACCGGGCAAGTCGTGTCTGGCAACCTAAAGAGGATGAGGAGCTGGCGCTGGCAGATTAACCGTTATGCATTTGCTTCATCTGTCGCTGACCGATTACCGGATTTTTACCCGCCTGGACATGGATGTGCCCCGGCGGATTCTTTTGCTTGTGGGAGATAATGCACAGGGGAAAACCAGTTTGCTGGAAGCAATTTATTACCTGGCTACTTTTACTTCCTTTCATGCACAACATGACCGTCAGTTGGTCAATTTTGCAGTGGTTGATGGAAACCTGGTGGTAACGCGGCTGGTTGGGCAATATGAGCGCAGCGGGCATCCCCACTGTTTGGAGGTTCGCCTGATCAAGGAAAACGGCGGAAATGGCACGATGCGCTTGCGGAAAGAGATTCTACTGGATGGTGTTAAGCAAACGCCGCAGGCGGCGTTGGGACAATTTACAGCGGTGATCTTTTTGCCACAGATGACACGCATTATTGAAGGAGCTCCGGAGGAACGGCGTCGTTACCTGAACCTTGCACTTGCTCAGGCTATTCCTGGCTATCCAGAAGCTCTGACAGAATACGCACGAGCACTAGCTCAACGAAATGCTTTGCTCAAACAACTAAATGAAAGGGGGGGAGATGCAGAGCAGCTTACTTTTTGGGATGAACTGATTGCCAGCCGCGGGGCTTTTCTTATCCAATCGCGCCTGAATGCCATTGCAGAGATCGAATTGCTTGCAGCTCGTATTCATGCGCAGTTAACCAGAAGTTCTGAGATCCTTCGTTTGAACTATCTGCCGGCGTATAATCCTTTCCTGCAGGCTGAAGTCCAGCCTGTCTTTCGTTTGCAAATACCGGTCAATCGCATCGGTTTCTCACTCGAGGATATTCGCACTGGATTTCTCAAACAGTTGAGAGCTTTGCGCAAGGAGGAAATTGCACGCGGCATAACGACAATAGGTCCCCATCGTGATGAACTGCGTTTTTTGGGAAATGGCATTGATTTAGGGGATTATGGTTCGCGTGGGCAAATTCGCACTGCCATGCTGTCACTCAAGCTGGCTGAAGTTGCCTGGCTCAAAGAAAAAACCAGCGACTGGCCTGTTCTATTGCTGGATGAAATGATGGCTGAACTCGATCCTCAACGGCGGGCGGACCTGTTGGCTTATTTACAGGGATATGAGCAGGCGATCTTAACTACTACCGACCCCCATCTGTTCCATGAAGATTTCTTGAAGATCAGCACAATTTGGCAAATTAATGCTGGTCAGGTCACTGCCATTAGACCAGATTAGTTTTATCGCAGAGGATTTTTTGAGGGGACGCCTACGCGACGCGGATAACGTGGCGGCGTAGCAGCCACTTTATCAATCACCACCAGATACCGATCCTCTGCCAGCCCTGGTAAATCTACCTGTCGAACGGTTCGCAATTGTCCACCCAGGATTCGGGTAGCATTTTCGGCAGAGTGCGCTTCGGCAGGACCGCTTTCGCCTTTTTGAGCCAGAACCGATCCACCAATCCGCACTAGGGGAAGCAAGTATTCTACAAGGGTGGGTAACTTGGCAACCGCGCGTGCCACTGCCCAATCAAATTGCTCGCGATATTTTGGGGATTGCCCGATTTCTTCTGCGCGCGCCTGAATAACTTCAACTTGCTCCAGTCCGAGCAGGTTAACAAGGTGACGACAGAATTCGGCTTTTTTACCAACCGACTCAACCAGAACCAGACGGATATTTGGGCAGATAATTTTGATAGGAATTCCTGGAAAGCCAGCGCCGGTGCCAATATCTATCAACGAACCGGGCATTTTTTCTTTCATCACCAGCAGGCAGGAAAGCGAATCTAAAAAATGTTTTGTGCGGATGTTGTCAATCTGTCGGATAGCGGTCAGGTTGAAGTGTTTGTTCCACTCTAATAGTTCTTTTTCGTAGCATTCCAAAGCAGAAAGCTGGCGGGGGGTGAGTTTTATCCCTAAAAGTTGATGTATATCTTGTTGTAATTTCTCCATTGCTCAAATTATACCGTAAGTGAATTCTGGTAAAATACAAATTCCGTGAGGGGATGTTTGGAAAGATTCTTGTTGGAGCTTGCCCCATGCTGAAACGATTTCATCTGTCATTCGAGCTTATTTTAATTCTTTTGGTTATCATCTCGCATGCTTATGCTATGTTCTCGCCTGCAAACAGTTTAATCAACTGGTACACGACCGACGATGCTTATTATTACTTTAAGGTGGCGCAAAATATCACGGAGGGATATGGTGTTACCTTTGATCGTATCGGGCGGACTAATGGTTTTCATCCGTTATGGATGCTGATTTGCATTCCCATCTTTGCCTTGGCGCGTTTCGATCTAATTCTGCCGCTGCGATTGGTTGTGCTTGTGCTGGCACTATTAAATGCAGGCTCGGCAGTTTTGCTTTATCGTTTGTTGAAAATGCGCTTGTCCAATTGGGTGGCGGCACTGGCGGCGGTCTTCTGGGCATTTTCCCCGCGGATTCATGGAGTGACGACAACCCTGGGAATGGAGTCGGGGGTCAATGCTTTCTTGACACTCCTGTTGTTTTATAAGGCGGCGCAATATGAGGAAAGGCACAACCTGGTTAATCAGAAGCCGCGGGCTTTGCTTCTATTAGGGTTACTAGCGATACTGGTGTTGTTCAGCCGTCTGGATAATGTTTTCCTTCTAACTGTTTTAGGGTTGTGGCTGGTGTTTGATGGTCGGCGAGAACGTTTTCTGGTTCTGGGGGATGTGGTCTTAATTGTGACGTCCGTGTTTTTGGCATATGTGGCACGATTGGGAATGGATCTGTATTATTTCTATTCCGACTCTGCTGTGTTTATGATGTTTGCGGCTTTGCTGATTAAGCCGTTAGTTTATACAGCTTTTGGTTTGTATCGTGTTGATGTTTTGGGCAGGAAACAACTGAGTCGTATTGCGATGGCAGTTACTGCGGCTGGGATTTTGCTAACCGTTTCGATGTTTATTGGGGCGCGGGTGGGGGCTTTTCCGCGCATGACGCGTTTACCATTGCTGTTCGACTGGTTGATTACTTTATTGCTGGCAACAGGATGGCATTGGATTGGGGGGCGGTTTGTTGAGCAGAAAATAAATAACATGGCGAGTTCTCCCCTGCAATCTCCATTTTCAATTGCTGTGTGGAAGCGCTGGATGCCGGGGGCTTTTGCTTATTTTGCACCATGGATTACGACGCTGGTGCTTTATATGGGTTGGAGTTACTGGTATTTCGGTACCGCTTCACCGGTGAGTGGGCAGGTAAAACGCTGGTGGGGGACGCTCTATACTGTTTATGGCAAACCGGCAAAGAGTTTTACGGATCTTCTTGGGATTACACAAGACCCTGACCTTTCCCCATGGTCTTTGCTGGCTGAAATTCCATATCGGCTGGCAGAGATTTTTAAGTGGAGTGGTAATACATATGAGATTGGTGTGCTGGTTTTGGGTTTGGCATTGGTTGTTTTGTTGATCGGATTTTTGTTGATCAACAAAAATGCATCGGCGCGAGCGTTGACTGCTTTCAACATCGCGCCGCTATATGTAGGTTGCTTTCTTCAGGTCGCGCATTATAAAATGAGCGGCTATATATCTCTTCATACCTGGTACTGGATTGCGGAGATGTTCTGCGTGGTCATGCTGCTATCCATTGTCATTGACAATGCGTTTGTTCTGATACAGCGTCTACATCTCCCATTGTTGGTGTTGCGTAGCGTGATTGTTTTGTGTGCTGTGTTGATTTTGGTGCAATTTGGGGTTTATCTTAATGCGCTAACACCTTGGAAGGTCACACCAGAAAACCGTGAAGCTTATCTGGCGGGGGCGCGCGGTTTGGAACAATATACTGAGCGGGGGGCTCTTATCGGCTCGACAGGTGGTGGGTCACTAGCGTATTTCACCCGCGAGCGAACGATTGTAAACATGGATGGATTGATCAGCAGCTACCTGTATTTTCAAATGCTCAAAGCTGGGCAGGGAGCAAAATACTTTGATTTAATCGGTTTGGATTATGTTTATGGGGGTGAGTACGTCATCCGCAACAGTGAACCATATATTGATGTGTTTAAGGGACGCCTTAAGCCGATAGAAATAATCGCCGGTTCAACATTGTTCCGCTATTTGGCAACAAGCGGGAAATAATATTCATGGCAAGGGAACTTCATTCGGTCCGATGACCACTGTGGCTGGGTGAGAAAGCTGATAATCTCGGGCATCTTTGTCAGCGCGCAACTCTGCCAAAGCTTTGTTGCGGCATGCCCAAACCAGTCTGCCTTGTTGGGGACTGGCTTTTACGTTTTCTAAGTCTTTGCCTTGTCTGACAAAGAATTTCCGAACTGGCGGGGCTTGCAAGGTGTCATATTCCATCACCAGATACCAAATTTCATTGTCTAGAGAGGTGACTTTACCATCAGGTTGGTTAACGGGCTCGCTGTCACATGCTGTCAGTATTTTTTCCTGATTGAGTGCGTCAATGTACAGGGGAATATCTTGTTTGAGATTTAGCACGGTTTGACCTGCGGTAACAAGGATAGACAGAACGAAGAATGCTATCGGTAAAGCAGCTTTAAGAAACGCCCGCTTATTGTTAATACTTGGGGGATTGACTTGTATTTCCGTAAATGTAAGAGAACCGGAAACCAGCGGTAGAATCACAGGCATCCAATAATGATCTGGACGGACTGCAATGGTCGTTAAGAGATATATTGCATAAGGAACGATCCAGGTAAGTATAAGCAGGTTGTGGAGGCGTCGTGGCCCGCTTAGAGTGCCGGCAATCAACGAAATCAAAGCAAATGCTAAAAACGCAATCCCGCCATACCAGCGCTTCAGAACAGGTAACCAGGTTAACGGATTTCTCGTATATTGATCACTGTTTTCCCAACCACTGCGAAATGATTCATTGTGGGATAAATGGGTCTGAATGATTTCGGCGCGTTTGTCTGGAACCATTAGCAAGGGGTTAAGTGCAACCACTGTTGCTACCAGAACAATAATGAATAATATCGCAGACAAAAAAGCCTTCTTAACAGAGAGATATTTTTGAATCAATCCAATGGTCAAGTAACTGGCAATGGTCAGAAAGAATAAAAAACCGATCAATTTGGTTCCGGCAGATGTACCACAGGCAATAGCGGCGAAGTAAAAGTTGCGCCCGAATCTCAAGTGGTCACGGTCAAGAAAGAAAAAGACCAGCATAGCCGCCAGAATTGCAAGAGCATCCGGGTGCCACCAGGAAATGTTCTGACGCACAATGCCTGGCAGGGTTGCCAGCAGCAGAAAGAGCAATATAGAACGCCAGAGTGACTGAAAACGCGTTTGCAAGTAGACCAGAATGAGAATGGTAAGTGCCATTGGCAAGACGCTGACCATCTGGCGTAGCACAGTAAGGTGAAGTTGAACATGATTACTCAACTGATCCCCGTAGATAATCCGAAGTGGCAGGGATACCAGCCCAGAAACGACATAGAAGGGATACCCGTAAATATAGTGATGATAAGAGATAATATGGGTCAGGGTTTCACTCAAGGTATTGCCGGGCGTTAACATGCGCATCAGAAAGGGATATTGAAAACTTTCATCCTGAGATGTCAGGGAAAGCATGTGTGCATTTGCAGCACCGGTTGCATTGGGGAAAATAAAACTGACAAAGTAGAGCGCGGCGATCAAAGTCAAGATCAGTAAGACTGCTGCTTGTTTCATAATGCCTCTCGGGTGATCCTAATTTTACTCCATTAGAGTTTTCAAGGTTGCCGGTTGTCAGCAATCAACGGGGTGTGTTATACTTGGCGGTCAGATGCAAAATCAAGACAAAATTAAGGCGATTGTCACTGATCTGGGGGGCGTGCTGGTGCGCACCCGTGAGGATAGCGCGCGGGAACGCCTGGCAAAACAACTTGGATTATCCTGCGCTGAGATGCTGGATATTGTCTTTCGCAGTCCTACGGCTGAATTGGCGACCCTTGGTGTTATTCCCGAAGAACAACACTGGCTGGCAATTGCCGGACGCTTGAACCTAAAAGCAGAAGAATTGCCCTCTTTTCGCTGGGAGTTTTGGAGCTGTGAAGTGCCGGATGAGGACCTGCTGGTATATCTCAAGTCATTGAAACCGCGTTATCGTCTGGGCGTGTTAAGCAATGCTTGGTCGGACTCTGAACGCGAGATTCGCGCACGCTTACCCGGACTGCTGGATTTATTCGACGATGTCATCTTCTCTGCGCAAGTTGGGATGGCAAAACCGGATGTTCGCATTTACCGGTTGGCTGTCGAACGGCTAGGGGTTCAACCACAAGAAGCGGTCTTTCTTGATGACGTTGGCGAGAATACGGTTGGGGCATGTCGGGCCGGATTACATGCCATTTGTGTCCAAAACGGCGAGCAGGCTATTGCGGAATTACAACAATTATTGGAGGAACAGGGCGTGTAATGGATTCGGTGTCCTCTAATCTGATTCAGACCATTGGGGTTGTTTCGGATACTCATATACACAGTCAGGGAGTCAGGTTATCTGCAAAGCTCCTATCTGTTCTTCAGGACGCCGAAGTTGGTCTTATCCTTCATGCTGGGGATATTTGTACACTAACCGTACTGAAAGAGCTGGAAGACATTGCACCTGTGCGTGCTGTACGAGGAAACCGCGATTTGAACTTGCTGGGCTGTTTGCCGTTAATAGATCATATCACAATAGGTAAGGTAAAAATCGGATTGGTACACAGCCACATCAGTTTTTTATCTTATCTCTTGGATAAACTCCTTTATTATCGTAATGGCTATTGTTTTGAGCGGTACGCAGGTATGCTTCATAGAATTTTCCCGGAAGCGGATGTCATTGTCTTTGGGCATACTCATATTGCCGAATCACGTCATTGGCAGGGGAAGTTATACTTCAATCCTGGTTCGTGCTCCTGCGAGTCAAAATGGTCATTATGTAGTTGTGGGATTTTACGTGTGCTTGGTAATGGGAGCGTGAAAGCAGAAATATTGGTTTTATAAAGCGATAGGTTATGGGCGACGGTAAAAGTGTCTGGATTAGGAAAAACTAACCCTAGGAATCTTAAAAATTTCTTGACTTTCCCGCGATACTTGTTATAATGGTGTTTTGCGTTAATGTCCCTAAAGTGGTATAGCGAAAGTGGTGTTTTTTGATCCGTTTATCAAGAGATTAGGAGAATTCCATGCCATCTGATCTCCATGTTAAGTCGTATGCGCGAATTCCCGTTATATTCGATCTTCCCAATCTGATTGAGGTTCAATTAGAGTCCTTCAAGCGTTTGAAAGCGGAGGGGCTGGTTGATCTTTTTAACGAAATTACGCCGATTGAATCTTACAATAAAGGAATGAAGTTGTATTTCCCCAGCCGCACCCCCGAATCGCAACAGTGGGGATTGAGGTATTGGTTCGGTGAGCCTAAACATAGCATTGAAGAGTGTGTAGAGCGTGATTTGACCTATGCTTCCCCATTGTATGTATCCGTCTTGCTGGCTGGACCTGAAGTACCGGAACCTATTAAGCAAGATATCTTTCTGGGTGATTTCCCGGAGATGACTGAAAAAGGCACATTCATCATCAACGGCACCGAACGGGTAGTGGTGTCACAATTGATCCGTTCCCCCGGTGTGTACTTTGAGGCGCCGGTTGACCGTACCACTGGTCATCGTCTGGCAATGGCAAAATTGATACCCGATCGCGGCGCCTGGATGGAGTTTGAGACTCGCAAGAATGACTATCTCATCCTGAAATTCAATCGTAAGCGCACTGTACCGATTACAATCTTTCTGCGGGCACTGGCAGCGGTGGATGATGGGTTGCCCGATTCGCCTATCAAAGAAGGCACCGATGAAGAGCTGATCGCTCTATTCCAAGATGTAGACAATGTGACGGAGCGATTGTTTATTCCATCCACTTTGCGACAAGAGCCACCTTGGGATTTAAGCGGTGCATTGACGATCGCTGAAGCAGCCTTACTGGAATTCTTTAAACGCATGCGCCCCGGCGACCCGGCTACACTGGAAAATGCTCGACAATTCCTTCAAGAACAGTTATTTGACCAGCGTCATTACGATTTAGAGCGGGTTGGGCGCTATAAGCTCAATCAAAAGCTGGACCTGGTAGATCGTATTCCCATCTCACATCGTACAATTACGAAATGGGATATTGTATATCTGGTTCGCCGAATGATCATGATCAATAACTATATGGAAGACAAAGATGATATTGATCATTTGGGTAATCGGCGTGTCAAAACCGTAGGCGAATTGATCCAAAACAAGCTGCGTATTGGCTTGCGACGGATGGAGCGAGTGATTAAGGAGCGCATGTCCATCCGCGATCAGGATCAACTTTCTCCCGTTAGCCTGGTTAACATTCGCCCGGTGGTAGCTGCGTTGCGAGAGTTCTTCGGCTCGAGCCAACTATCACAATTTATGGATCAGACCAATCCACTGGCGGAACTTCGTCATAAACGTACGTTATCTGCGCTGGGTCCAGGCGGATTAAGACGTGAGCGCGCTGGCTTTGATGTGCGTGATGTACATCATTCACACTATGGCCGTATTTGTCCGATTGAAACTCCTGAAGGCCCAAACATTGGACTGATCGGGCGTCTGGCAAATTTTGCTCGAGTCAATGAATATGGTTTCATTGAAACGCCTTATCGCAGGGTATTGAAAATGCTTTCCAGTGATGACCCACGTCTGGAAGGGCGTCTGATCCGTGAGACACTGGTGGATCCGGATAGCGGTGAAGTGATTGTCAAGGAAGGCGAACGCATAACGGTGGATGTGTTGCCGCTCATCCGAAAATTGAAAAAGACCAGTATCTTTGTTGCCCCGTTTGTTTCGGACGAAGTGGAGTATCTCTCTGCGGATGCGGAAGATAAATTTGTGATTGCTCAGGCAAACACCCCACTGGATGAGAACAACGAGTTTTTGCAACAGCGCATTTCCTGCCGGTATCATTCTGATTTTATCGTTGCTACACCGGATAATGTTAACTATATGGATGTTGCGCCACATCAGGTAGTTGGTGTCAGTGCAGCATTGATCCCGTTTTTGGAGCATGATGATGCGAACCGGGCCTTGATGGGTTCTAACATGCAAGCGCAGGCTGTTCCATTGATCTCGCCGGATATTCCGCTTGTTTCAACGGGAATGGAAAAGTATGCTGCGCTTGACTCTGGTCAGGTGTTGATTGCTGAAGAAGATGGCGAGGTGATTTCAGTCACTGGACGCGAAATTGTGGTACGCAGTGCTTCTGGGAATATACGTCGTTATATATTGAGAAAATATCAGCGCTCAAATCAGAGTACGTGCATTGACCAGCGTCCGGCAGTCATCAAAGGGCAACGAGTGCATAAAGGGGATGTGCTGGCTGATTCCTCCTCGACGGTGCATGGGAATCTGGCATTGGGACAGAATGTTGTGGTGGCTTTCCTTTCCTGGGAAGGCGGAAATTTTGAAGATGCTATTTTGATCTCTGAAAAGCTGGTCCAGGAAGATCGCTTTACCTCAGTCCACATTGAAAAATATGAGGTTGAGGCACGCGATACCAAACTGGGAGAGGAAGAGATCACTCGGGACATTCCTAACGTTGGCGACGATGCAATCAAGGACCTGGATGAGCAAGGCATCATTCGAATTGGCGCCGAGGTTGGACCAAATGACATTCTGGTCGGGAAAATCACTCCCAAAGGTGAAAAAGAATTGACCCCAGAGGAACGCTTGCTGCGTGCTATCTTTGGTGAGAAATCGCGCGATGTGAAAGATACCTCTTTGCGTATGCCTCACGGCGAGCGCGGTAAGGTGGTTGATGTCAAGGTCTTCACGCGCGAGGAAAACAGTGACCTTTCGGCTGGAGTTGAGAAGATGGTGCGTGTCTCGGTAGCCCAGCGGCGTAAAATCACAGCCGGTGACAAGATGGCTGGGCGGCACGGAAATAAAGGCGTCGTTTCACGCGTTGTGCCGGTGGAGGACATGCCTTTCCTGGAAGATGGTACACCAGTGGACATCATTCTTAATCCACTGGGTGTCCCTGGCCGTATGAATATTGGGCAGGTTTTGGAAACCCACCTGGGATGGGCAGCTTACCGTGGCGGTTTTCGGGTTGTTACGCCGGTTTTTGATGGCGCAACAGAATTCGAAATTGAAGCCGAGTTAGCGCGCGCGTGGCTGGTTGATCAGGCGTGGAAGGAAACCGCTGAGGCGGCTTGGTCATGGCTGAAAGAACGGGAATACTCCCCGGAAACTATTCGGGATGATGACGAGGTTCGTCTCTTATATCTGGAACAATGGCTTGGTGAAAGAGGGTATGATGTCGCTCGGCTGACATCTGATACTTATTATGAGCGCAAAGCCACCATGAAGGAGTGGTTAAAGGACCAGGGATATAATGCGGACGAATTGCTCGCTGAAGGTGAGGTTGTCATTGGTCCGGAAGCGCGCAAGAGTGATCATAAAGCAATCAATGTCTGCTTAAAGCTCTGGCTGGAACGCAATGGCGTGGATGTCAGCGAAATTTCTATGGAGGATATTCGTAAGCAAGCTGAAGATTTTATGATGCGTAGCGGTATCCCCATGCCAATTCTGGGCAAGCAAATCCTGCGCGACGGTAAGACCGGTTTACCGTACGATCAGCCCGTGACAGTTGGTGTCATGACCATGTTGAAGCTTCACCATCTTGTCGAGGATAAAGTGCATGCACGTTCCACAGGCCCTTACAGCCTGGTGACCCAACAGCCGCTGGGTGGTAAAGCACAATTTGGAGGTCAACGTTTTGGTGAAATGGAGGTCTGGGCGCTGGAGGCTTATGGCGCTGCGTATACGCTTCAGGAAATGCTGACGGTTAAATCGGATGATGTGCAAGGTCGTGTGAATACATATGAGGCAATTGTTAAAGGCGAACAAATTGAAGAGCCTGGGTTGCCGGCATCGTTCCGGGTACTGGTCAAGGAACTGCAGAGTCTGGGATTGGCTGTAGAAGCTGTGATGGACTCTGGGGAAGTGGTCAAGTTTGGCAAGGACGAGGAACGAGTGCGTCCTCCGCGGCTGGACACCGGACTTTTGGGTCTGGGAGAAGACCTGTTGGGAGGCACAATTTAAATGCCACAAGTTTTGACGATAGTCTCCCTTTGTGGTATAATCGCTCCTCGTTGCGCTTTTTCAGGCGGACGGGTTACCTCCGCGATGTTGAATAAAGGTGAGGCCATCGTTGCGCAAAGGATGGCCTCCCTTGTTGGGATAAGGTTTTCAAGCTGGCGAATTTCGCCATAAGAAATTTTTTTGGAGGCAAGAAGTGCCAACCATTAATCAGTTAATACGAAAAGGACGACATAGTAAAAAGAGCAAAAGCAAATCTCCTGCACTGCTGTTTACGTTGAACTCGCTCAAGCAGCGTCGTGTTCGACAGGACGAAGGGGCACCTCAAAAGCGGGGTGTTTGCACTAGTGTTCGCACAATGACGCCTAAAAAGCCTAATTCGGCATTGCGCAAAATCGCTCGTGTGCGTCTGACCAATGGTATTGAGGTTACCGCCTATATTCCGGGTGAGGGTCATTCGTTGCAGGAGCACTCGGTCGTTTTGGTGCGTGGCGGTCGCGTGAAGGATTTACCGGGCGTTCGTTACCACATTGTTCGTGGTACTCTCGACACCACTGGTGTAGCCAAGCGCGCACAGGGCCGTTCCAAATACGGCGCAAAGCAACCGAAAAGCTAATCATTTTGCTTAGTTGGATGGAGAAAGTACATGCGAAGGACAAAACCTGAACCTAGGGTCATCCCACCAGATGTACGTTACAACAATGTTACCGTGAGTCATCTGGTTAACCGCATTATGAAGTGTGGCAAGCGCAGCGCGGCTGTGAGAATGGTCTATGATGCGTTTGATATTGTTCAACAACAGACTGGACGGGATCCAATTGAAATCCTGGAACTAGCTCTTAAGAACGTGGGACCTCTTATGGAGGTTCGTCCGCGACGCGTGGGTGGTGCAACGTATCAGGTTCCAATGGAAGTGCCCGCAAATCGGCGAATGACGTTAGCCATGCGCTGGATTATTTCTGCCGCCCGGTCGCGTTCAGGCAAATCGTTTGCCGAGAAATTGTCAGCAGAATTGCTGGACGCCGCAAATAATCAAGGTGCAGCAGTTCGCAAGCGAGAGGAAACACATAAGATGGCTGAAGCCAACCGTGCTTTCTCGCATTATCGTGTGTAATCAGAGGTCACGACTGAGGGCTGGATTTACTCAAGTCAGGTAGTAAAAGATGTCGCGCCAGGTTCCGATAGAACGTTTTCGAAATATTGGGATTATTGCCCATATTGACGCCGGTAAAACAACAACAACCGAGCGAATTCTGTTCTATACTGGAAAAACCTATCGGCTTGGCTCGGTGGATGATGGCACAACCGTAACGGACTGGATGGAGCAGGAACGCGAGCGCGGGATTACCATCGTATCGGCGGCGGTAACTGCGGAATGGCAGGGTCATCAGATCAATATCATTGATACGCCCGGACATATTGATTTTACAGCTGAGGTGCAGCGCTCCCTGCGAGTTTTGGATGGTGGTGTGGTGGTTTTTGACGCTACCCAGGGGGTCGAACCCCAAAGTGAGACGGTCTGGAGACAGGCAGACCGTTACGGCGTTCCTCGAATTTGCTTCATTAACAAGATGGATCGGATTGGTGCTTCGTTTGAAGAGTCCATCAATTCTATCCGAAAACGACTGGGGGCTAATCCAATACCTCTTCAAATTCCAATTGGCAGCGAGGCGGATTTTCGCGGTGTTATTGATTTGCTTACTCAACAGGCTTTGTTCTGGGAGGATGATTTGGGTAAATCAATGCGCCAGGCTGATATCCCTGCAGAGTATATTGCTGAAGCTCAGAGTCGGCGTGCTCAACTGGTGGAAAGGATTGTTGAGTTAGATGACGATCTGATGAGCAAATTCTTGGAAGAAGAAGAGATCACAGTCGAAATGTTGAAAGCGGGCTTACGGCGAGCAACGATTAAGAACTTGGCTACCCCTGTACTGTGTGGTTCTGCGTTGCGTAACAAAGGAGTTCAGCCTTTGCTGGATGCAATCGTTGATTATCTGCCTTCTCCTCTTGATATTCCGCCTGTCCGTGGAAAGAATCCAGAAAATGGGAAGGAACAAACACGGTCTGCTGAGGATGATGCACCTCTTTCAGCATTGGTATTTAAAATTGTTACAGACCCTTATGTCGGTCGTCTGGCTTACTTTCGGGTCTATTCGGGTGTATTGAAGCAAGGGGTAATGGTCTACAATTCTACCAAACAGCGGAAAGAACGTGTTGGGCGGTTGTTGCGTATGTATGCTGACCGACGGGAGGATATCACTGAAGTATACGCTGGTGATATCGCGGCTTCCCTAGGCTTTAAGGAAACTTTTACCGGTGATACACTTTGCGATCAACATCAGCCGATTGTTTTGGAAAGCATTACTTTTCCGGAGCCGGTGATATCGGTGGCAATTGAACCCAAAACTGCAGCGGATCAGGACAAAATGGCTGATGCGTTGCGCAAGCTATCTGAAGAAGATCCCACTTTCCGTGTTCGTACAGATGAAAATACTGGGCAAACCATTATTTCCGGCATGGGCGAGTTACATTTGGAAGTGTTGGTTGATCGGATGTTGCGTGAATTTCGTGTTCAGGCAAATGTGGGACGCCCGCGTGTGGCTTACCGTGAGACAATCACGCGACCCGTGCTTGGATATTCGTATCGTTATGTTCGACAAACTGGTGGACACGGTCAATATGGTCATGTTGTATTCAACCTTGAACCAGCAGAGCGTGGACAAGGCGTGTTTTTTGAAGATAAAACCACAGGCGGTGTTATTCCAAGAGACTATATCCCGGCTATTGAAAAGGGTGTATTGGAAGCCGCAGAGAGCGGCGTATTAGCCGGTTATCCAATGACTGACATTAAGGTCACATTGGTTGATGGTTCTTATCACGAAGTTGACTCGAGCGATATGGCATTTAAGATGACTGCAATCTTGGGTTTCAAGGAGGCTGTTGAGAAGGGCGCACCAGTTTTACTTGAACCAATTATGAAAGTTGAAGTGATCCTGCCGACCGAATATCTTGGCGATGTGCTTGGGCAATTAAGCGCGCGCCGCGCTGAAATTCAGGGAACTGAGGCGCGTCACGGAAATTCCCAGATGATCATTGCGCTGGTTCCGTTGGCAGAGATGTTTGGGTACGCTACCGAACTGCGCTCAATGACTCAGGGACGGGGTGTCTTTTCAATGGAGTTTGACCATTATGCGCCAGTCAGTGAGGCTGTGGCGCAAAAGATTTTGTATTCATAAAAAATAATTACTTTGAGATCATGAGGAGATTATCACATGGCGAAGCAGAAATATGAACGAACGAAGCCGCATTTGAATGTAGGGACGATGGGGCACATTGATCATGGGAAGACGACGCTGACGGCGGCGATCACGAAGTACTGTCAATTTTTAGGGAAGGCGGAATATCGGCCGTATGACAGTATAGA
>DAOTYY010000133.1:0-2349 GCA_034434695.1 Anaerolineaceae bacterium | reverse complement strand
CATTATGATACGATACAGTGTGAGGCTATTGTTCATTTCTTCCTTCCTACGGCTGGTTATGTGTGGGAACATAAGTTTGCCATAGAAGGAAGAATGCCGATAGCCTTCTCTTATTAAGATTTGTCAGTCAATCAGGGGTGAATAAGGAAATCAGAAAGGAGAGCGCCGAACCGTGTCCAACATGCCCAAAGCTGAAACTTTCCAGATAGGTCAGGTAGGAAATGGTCACCGTGCCAAAAGCCGGACCGCCGTTGGTGATGACATAGATAATATCAAAGACACGAAACGCCTCCACGGTGCGGATGACCAGCGCCACCAGAATCGCCGGGCGCAGCAGGGGCAGCCGGATGAACAAAAAACGCTGGAGCGCATTGGCGCCGTCCACCGCAGCGGCTTCTTCCAGATCGGCGGGCAGGGTGGCAAGCGCTGCCTGTAGAATCAGGGCGATGAACGGCACACTGTGCCAGATATCCGCCAGAATGACCAGATTCATCGCCGTTGTCGGCTGGGTTAGCCAGGGAATGTATTTATCAATCAAGCCGAGCTGATAGAGCAGTCCGTTGAGCGCACCATAGTCGGCGTTGTAAATCCAGCGCCACATCGTGCCATTGACAATCGTCGGCACCGCCCAGGGGATGATCAGGCTGGTGCGCAGAAACTGCCAGCCGGGCGGGTGCGAATGGATGAGCTGGGCGATCGCCAGCCCCAGCACCAGCTCCAGCCCAACCGAGACAATCGTGAAATAAAGCGTGCGCCCAATAGTGACCCAGAAAACCGCATCCGTCAACAGATTGGCGTAATTGCCCAGCCCAACAAAAGTCCTTTGCGCTTCAATGCCGCGGCTGGTCTCAAACAGACTGAGGTAAAGGGTGGAAAGGATAGGCTGCAGAGAAATCCCCAGAATGATCACCAGACTGGGGAAGATCAACGCCAAGCCCAGCAGGGCATCCTGTTGGCTGAGGGAGAGCTTGCGTCGCATGGTTTCTCCGTGTGGAGGAGGGTTCCCCCCGGCTGCCCTCCTCCGTTTGCGTGTGCTGTTATTTCGCCAGTTCAACCCATTTGGCGGCGGCGTCATCCAGCGCCTGTTGAGGCGACTTTTGCTTGGTCAGAGCTTCTTGCAGCGCCAGTTGCAGGGCTTTGGAGGCTTCAGGATAATACGGCACTTTTGGACGCACATGCGCATAGGGGAACTGCGCGCTGAACATCGGCACCGTGGTGGCGTTGGCGGGTGTATAGCCCTTGAGCTTCTCCAGATTTTCGCCCTGGAACGAGGTCTCCCAGATGGGCAGCAGGTGCGCCGAGTAGCGGTTCTGCACGTCCTCTGAAGTCAGGTATTCCACATACTTCCAGGCAGCATCCGTATTGGGCGAGGTCGCCGCTACCGAAAAGCCCATCGAACCATTGATGGTGGCGCTTTCCACGCCGCTGCCGCCAAAGGCAGGCATCAGCGCCATCTTGATCTGGCCGGTTACCTGCGATTGCTCGGTGTTGAAGTTAACCAAATCGTACATGTACACCCAGTTGGTGGCAAAGACCGCCTTGCCTTGCGAGAAGACATTGCGCACATCTTCTTCGACGTAGGAAACCGAAGCCGGGTTGGTGATACCCTCGTCAATGGTCTGTAACATCCAGCTCAGGGTTTTTACGCCAATCGCATCGTTGAAGGCTGGTTTGCCGCTCTCATCCACCAGCCGCCCGCCATTGCCATACAGCAGGGTCACCCAGTCACAGATGGCGGCTTCATACTGACCCCATGACCAGACGATAGGATACTCCACAATGCCCTTTTCTTTGATGACCTTTGCCTGTTCGACCAGCTCATCCCAGGTCTTGGGCGGCTCGCTAAAGCCGGCTTCGTTCAACAGTTTTTCGTTGTAATAGAAATACTTTTGATCCAACAGCCAGGGCATACCATAGACTTTGCCGTTGACAGTGGTGATGTCCCATGCAGCTTTGAAGATTTTATCGCGCATGTCTTTGGTAATGCGGTCGGTGACATCCAGAATATAGCCGGCTTTGGCAAATTCGGCATACCAGATGTCATCCACCAGAAAGACATCATACGCCGGCGGTTTGGCAGCCATAGCAGTGGTGATTTTGTCGTGCAGAGCGTCATAGGAGACATATTCACTCACCTTACGCAGATTTGAGTAAACTTGGTGTATGAAAAACGGCAAACTCCTGGACTTGTACAGCGACTATCTGATAAGCACCTTTGGGCAAACCACCGCGACCGGGCTGTCCTCCCTGTTGGATGGTGAAGTCAGCCATGATCAACTGCAACGCTTTCTGGCAAGTGAAGAACAGACCTCGGCGGATTTGTGGCGGATTGTCAAACCACATGTGCGC
>DAOTYY010000132.1:0-13090 GCA_034434695.1 Anaerolineaceae bacterium | reverse complement strand
AACTGCTCAAAGGCAACACCAAACTCAATCACTTTGCTCTCAAATCAAAATTGTACGTACGCGCTATCCAATCGGCTTACGCTGCTCTTCGGGAACTCAATCCCGTTCAATTGGCTGCGTAAGGTGAGTGATTAATTCATTTCTTGTATCAACTGGAACCTGGCAGCATCCCACGGTAACCGGAGACTACAGAATCTATGTCAAATATCGCTATACAGATATGGCAGGTCCTGGGTACTACCTGCCTAATGTGCCATATACAATGTATTTCTACAAGGGATACGCTCTGCATGGGACATACTGGCATAATAATTTTGGCACACCAATGAGTCATGGTTGCATTAACTTAACTATTACTGATGCCGCATGGCTATACGAGTGGTCTACCGTTGGCACTTTGGTCAGAATCCATTATTAAACATATGCAAACCCTTTATCCACATCATTTAAAGGGTCTCAGTCGGCGCGATTTCTTAAAACTTTCGGGCGCAGCTCTTTTGTCTCTTTTCTTATCACCCTTTGATTTCCAAAGCACAACCCAACAGGGAAACCATAACTTTGAGGCAGAGCTTTCCAGTGGCCGTATTCTGGAAAATAAAGTGACTTTGTACGACCGCCCTAGTTTTTCCGGTAAAGTGCTGAAAATGTATTGGAAAGATCTTGTTTTGCCAATTACTGCCGTCACAATAGGAGATTCAGAACCTGCACACAATCGTATCTGGTATGAAATAAACCACGAGGGTTATGTTCACTCGGGAAGTGTACAACCGGTTAAAGTCAGCCTGAATCCCATTCTGGATATGATACCGGATACAGGGCAATTAGTTGAGGTTACCGTTCCTTATACTGACGCTGTCTGGTCTCCCTGGCGACCCGGCTCTACCGCCTATCGCTTGTATTATGGTACAACTTATTGGGTAAAAAAAGTTGTTGTAGACGAGAAAGGTAAATTTTGGTACCGAATATTAGATGATCATTGGGGATACTACTACTATGCTGATGCAACACACCTGAAGCCAATCACCCCCAATGAATTGCGTCCTTTTTCTAGTAGCGTAAAGCCAGAGGAGAAACGTTTAGAAGTTCACCTTTCTGAGCAGGTAGTTGTGGCATATGAAGCGGACTCTCCCGTATTCATTACACGCGTCTCTACGGGTGCACGTTTCAGTGATGGAGACTTTCGCACACAACGCGGTAGATTCATGACCAATCGAAAACGTCCTTCGCGTCACATGACCACAGGTGACCATGCCGCTCCTAACAGTTATGACCTTCCAGGAGTACCATGGGTTTGCTATTTGACCAGAAGTGGTGTATCATTTCACGGAACCTTCTGGCACAATGATTTTGGGAAACCGCGCAGTCACGGTTGTATTAACTGCTCAATACCAGCCGCACGCTGGATTTATCGCTGGACAGATCCTGTTGTACCCCATGACAAGGAATACTTGTCGGACAAAATCGGTACTCAGGTTGACGTGATATAAAATATCCACATGACACGAAAACCTTTGTTTGCAGGCTTGATAGAAGATGAGTTTGGCAATCCCGTTGAGGTTGCCTATGTCGGTGATGAACCCTGTTATGTGGTAAATGATGCGGGATTCAAGCGTCACATACCCTCAGAGGAGGTAGACAGACAAGTTCTTGCTATCATGAAAGAACAAATCAAGGGCAATGAAGAGCTGATCAGCAGCCAAACCGCAAAAATGCTTGGGCAAGAAGATTTATTCACCTGGGCAATGATACAAAGCCAGCTTAAGAATATTGATGCACAATTTGAGAATCTATTACAAACTGGCATCCCCGAAGAAGGGATTGTGTTCATGGGCATGATGGGGTTTCGCATTGTCATTAACGTTCATGGTGAAGTTATACGATTGGAACAACCTGGAACCATTGATGATGGCGAGAATTGAGATCAGCAATGCGCCAGATTCCAACAAGAAATTAACAGAAACCGGTTAAAATTGTGGAAAATAAGGAGGCTAATTATGATGTCCTCTGAGTTTATCATAAACGTTTCAGAAGCCGATTTTGAATATGAGGTTATCAATTACTCGCAAAATGTGCCCGTAGTAGTTGATTTCTGGGCGAGCTGGTGTCGTCCCTGCAAAGTGCTCGAGCCGATACTGGAGAAAATCGTTGCCGAAAGCAATGGTGCTTTCAGAGTAGCACGTGTCAACGTAGATGAAAATCCTAACCTGGCATTACGATTCAGCGTGCGCTCTGTCCCCACTTTGAAAGCATTTAGTGAAGGTCAAGTTGTTGGCGAGCTAGTTGGATTACAACCAGAACCGCGCCTGCGAGAATTTATTGAAAAAATCACCCCACCCAGCCCTCTTCAACTCGCAGTCGAACGAGCAGAAAGTTTTTTAGCTTTCCAAAAATGGTCACTTGCAGAACAGGAATTTCGCCAGGTGCTGGAGCAAAAACCTGATCATCCAAATGGCTTACTTGGGTTAGCAAAATCACTGATGGGTCAAGGAAAAGGTTTTGAGGCTTTAGAAATTCTAGATAACTTTCCACCTGGTCGCCAATATGCCACAGCAGAACTGCTTAAGCCCTATGCTCATGCATTAGTCGAATTACACAGGAACACACTTCCAAACGAAACGGACTTGGATATAACCTTCGCTCATAGTATCAAGTTAGCACAGCGCGGTAACTTCCCGGTTGCTCTAGATGGTCTACTTGAAATTTTGCGCCAGGACAGACACTATGGGCAAGGTAAAGCACATAAAGTTGTTTTGAGCTTGCTAGAACTCATGGGTGAAGACAACCCACAAACACGACAATATCGCTCCGAGCTAGCATCCGCCCTATTTTAGTCGAGTTTCACGTATAATTTTGTTGAGTACGTGAGTTTATTCCAGCAATTGTATTGCCCGTTCAAGATCATCGGGGGTATTAAGATTAAAAAATGCTTTACCACTTGGGTCATAACGCGACCATTCGCTTGGCTGGAATAATCGCGCTTTGACAAGCGGCAACCAGGAAATCATTCTACGCTGTCCTAAGGAAAGAGCGGTTTCAACAGCCGGCAGACAAGTCTTGCGACGGTACACAGCATGAAGCGGCTCCAGTCCGCTTGCGGTTTGAGGTATAACCACATCCAACATTTCGTCACTTATCAATAACGCTCTTTGAGCCTCAAGAATCTTTACATTCACAAATGGCATGTCACAAGCTACAACTGCGACAAGCTCATGTTGTGCACAACTCAAAGCAGTATACAAACCACCAAGCACACCAGTGCCCGGCATCAGGTCGGCAACAAGACGAATGCCCAAGAATGCTAGTTCTTCCGGCTGATTTGTGATAATCAACAACTCGTCGGAAAGTAACTGTACACGTTTCACTACCCACTCAATCATAGGACGCCCACGCAAAGGCAACAAAGCCTTATTGCTACCCATGCGGCGACTACTACCACCAGCCTGTATCACAATGCTAAACATTGACCTTAATTTAATTACAAATTATACCCTTTTATGTATAATTTAGGCATAAAGACTTTTTCTTCACTATTCGCCAAGTGTTCGTTCAATAATCTTTTTTACTGGAGGCTCTATGGCTGATATTTCTCTCAAACCGCTGATACCAATCCTGGACGAACTTGCGCCCAAAGGACGCACAGCCCTGTTACCTGCTCTTCAAGCAGCACAAAAAATTTACGGCTATGTTCCCGAACAGGTAGCAGCTATCATTGCAAACCGATTACATGTACCTTTAGCCGACGTACATGGCGTCCTAGAATTCTATGCCTTACTTTATCGAGCGCCAGTTGGCAAAACTATTATCCACGTCTGTGCTGACCCGGTCTGTGCAATGGCAGGATCGGACGCTATATTAAAGCAAACCTCAAGGACATTTGAGTTACACGGCAAGCAAAAAGATAAAACGCTTACAGTAACAGTCGAACGATCCCCTTGTTTAGGGCTATGCGAACATGCGCCAGCTTTATTAGTACAAAGCAGCCCTTTGGTTCAGCCTGAAACATACACTCTAAGAGATCTGGTGACTGGCAAGGGTAAAAAACCTCGCTCAATTGTGGGGGGAGATATTTCAATCTTGACGGAAAATTGTAGGAAAGGACAGATTACCTGGCTGGAAGATTATAAAATACAAGGCGGTTATCAGGCTTTGCACAAAGCATTACAAATGAAACCCCAGGAAGTAATAGAAGAGGTCAAAGCTTCTGGTCTGGTTGGTCGTGGCGGAGCTGCCTTCCCAACCGGTTTGAAATGGGAGAGTGCAGCCCAGTCAGCCGCCCAGCCCAAATACGTAGTTTGCAACGCTGACGAAGCTGAACCCGGCACTTTCAAAGACCGTGTTCTCATGGAAAATGATCCTCACCGTATCCTGGAAGGCATTCTTATTGCAGCGTACGCCATTGGGTCAACCTACGGGTACATGTATATTCGTGGAGAATATGAGTACCAGTATCAAGTAATGAGCCAAGCAGTGGATGAAGCAAAGAAAGCCGGGTTGATAGGAACCAACATTCTGCAAAGCGACTTTAATTTTGAACTCGAACTAAGACAGGGTGCAGGAGCATATATCTGCGGCGAGGAAACTGCGTTATTTGAGTCCATTGAAGGCAAACGCGGTTTTCCTCGTGTCAAGCCACCTTTTCCAACCACCGCTGGACTGTTTGGTAAGCCAACGGTCATAAACAATGTAGAAACTCTTGCCAATATTCCCTATATTATTCATAAAGGTGCAACTGAATACCGCAAGATTGGCACTGAAAAAAGTCCCGGACCAAAACTCTTTTGTGTATCTGGCGATGTAGTAAAGCCTGGACTCTACGAAGTTCCCTTTGGGGTAACTTTTCGTCACTTGTTATTTGATCTGGCAGGTGGAATACGAAACAACCGCTCCATGAAAGCAGCGCTATTTGGTGGTGCAGCAGGTGCGTTTGCAACCGAAAAAGAGCTGGATGTGCGTCTGACCTTTGAAGACTTAAGAGCTGCTGGCTTGCCACTTGGTTCTGGCGTTATTACTGTATTTGACGAAACTAGAGACATGCGGGATGTACTGTTACGGTTAGCACACTTTTTCGCAGAAGAGTCGTGTGGGAAATGTTATCCATGCCAGATCGGCACTCAACGCCAATATGAAATTCTACAACGAGTGGCGAACTCTTCAACTTTACCAGGAGATTTAGAACGGCTACAAGACATTGGCTGGACAATGACAGATACCTCTTTGTGCGGACTGGGACAAACTGCTGCATCAGCAATACTAAGTGCCATACGTCTCTGGCCTGAACTGTTCAAAAAGCATTAAGCTCTCTGGGTTTTAGAGATAATAATAAAGTGAATGAGGAATACCATGACAAACGAAATCAATCTGACAATTGATGGAAAAGAGATTGCGGTATCAGCCGGGACCACAATCCTCAAAGCTGCCAAAAGTGCAGGAGTTGACATTCCAACCATTTGCTATCATGATCACTGCACCGCAAATGCTCTATGCCGGATCTGTGTGGTAGAAGTGGAAGGAGCGCGTACACTGGTGCCAGCATGCATTGCTCAAGTGAGTAACAATATGCGAGTGCACACCAATTCGGAACGTGTAGTTAGAGCACGGCGTACAATTTTAGAGATGCTGGCATCGAGTGTTGATCTTTCAGACGCGCCTGATATTCAGAGAATGCTGCAAGAATATCAGGTGGATATAAACCGTTTTCCTGAGGCTGAAGAACGTAAGCCCCCTGTCATAGATGATAATCCCATGTACATTCGGGATTACGCCAAATGCATCCTTTGTTGGCGTTGTGTACAGGTGTGTGCCACAGATGCCCAGTTCACATTTGCAATTAATTTCAGCGGGCGAGGATATGAGACACAAATTGGTACATTCTATGATAAACCAATCCCAGAAACAACCTGCGTCTTCTGCGGGCAATGTGTTGGCGTTTGCCCAACAGGAGCGTTGAAACCTAAAAAACAATGGTTGTTTGAACAGGGTTTCTCAACAGCAGAAATTGTTCAACTTACCCGTTTCGACCGTTCTGCAAATTCACAGCGCAGATAATCTGTTTTTAGTAGTGTGTTTTGCTAGGAGAATCGCCATGAAACCTGACCATGTTACCTTGACCACTTGCCCATATTGTGGAGTTGGTTGCAATTTAGAATTGCATGTTCGAGACAACTTTATTTATCGGGTTACCTCACCATTTGATTCCGTTGTGAATCATGGCAATTTATGCGTGAAAGGGCGGTTTGGCTACGATTTTATTTACAGTCCAAAGCGTGTAACCACCCCTTTAATTCGCAAAGAGCAACAAAAACCTGGCAATCGGTATCAGGCGTTTGAATTGGATCAATGGCGAGAAGTCTCATGGGAAGAAGCACTTGACTATACCGCAGACCGACTGACAGAAATTTATCAGCGGGATGGGTCACATGCGATGGCTGTATATTGCTGCGCCAAAGCTACCAATGAAGATAACTACTTGCTACAAAAAATGTTTCGCACCCTATTCCGAACCAACAATGTTGACCATTGCACACGATTGTGTCACGCCGGCAGTGTTGTGGCACTTCAGATGGCAATAGGTTCTTCTGCCATGAGCAATACCGCTGCAGAAGTTATACATAATGATGTCTTTATTCTGACTGGCTCCAACGTCACCGAAAACCACCCCATTATTGCCCTACAAATGAAAGCTGCTGTTGAAAAGTATGGGGCTAAATTAATCGTAGTAGATCCAAGACGAATCGAGATGGTCAATTATGCTTCTTTGTGGTTAGCACAAAAACCGGGTACTGATGTCGCCGTTTTTTCTGCAATGGCGCATGTTATCATAAAAGAGGGATTATATAATAAAAAATTCATCGGGGAGCGAACAGAAAACTTCGAAGAATTTGCTGCCTCTATGGAAAAATTTACTCCCGAATATGCTGAAGCCATCTCAGGGGTAGACCATCAACTTATTATACAGGCAGCACGGATGTACGCACAGGCAAAAAACGCAGCCATATACTGGGCACTTGGTATCCCTGAACATTCTCACGGCACAGATAATGCTCTTAGCTTAATCAACCTAGCATTGCTTACCGGTCACATCGGACGACTTGGAACGGGACTAAACCCACTACGCGGTCAAAATAATGTTCAGGGTGCATCTGATTCGGGCGCTATGCCTTGGCATTATCCAGGTTATCAACCTGTAGATGATGAGCAAGCTGCTCAAAAATTTGAGAAAGCCTGGAATATTGAACCAGGTGGATTAAGTCGAAAACGGGGATTGACTACAACTGAAATTATTGGTTCAATTGGCTCAAGTGGTGTGCGCGCCTTATACATCATGGGAGAGAATCCCATGATGTCAGAACCAAACTTAAATCACACCCGTCATCAGATGGAACAACTTGAATTCCTGGTTGCTCAAGATTTGTTCATCAATGAGTCGGGGGCATTTGCAGATGTTTTTCTTCCTGCCGCCTCTTGGGCAGAAAAAGATGGAACATTCACAAACACCGACCGCCGGGTTCAACGTGTTCGACGAGCTATCTCCCCGATTGGTCAGTCTCGTCCCGACTGGGAAATTATTTGTGACCTAGCCAAGCGAATCGAAAAACGTCTCAATTGTCCTAATTCCGCATATTGGGACTATAAACACCCTAGCGAAGTAATAGAAGAGATGGGGCGTTTGGTACCAGACTACGCTGGCATAAGATACGATCGCATTGAAAAAGTTGGCTTACAGACCCCTGTATGGGATGAGAATCATCCGGGGACACCTTATCTGTTTTCCAAAGATTTTCCGCGCGGACGTGGTAAATTCCATGCTCTGGAATACAAACCTTCTGCTGAAATGCCGGACGAGAGTTATCCTTTCATTCTGACGACAGGACGCGTGCTTGAACACTGGCATGGTGGTACACTCACCCGAAACTCATGGCTTGACGATCTCTATCCAGAAGCACTGATCGAAATCAACCCATTGGATGCACAGAAACTTGGCATTGAGAATGGAAAGGCAGTTCGAGTTAGTTCAAGACGCGGCACTATTGTTTTACGCTGCAAGGTGACCGAAAAAACCACACCAGGCGTTGTTTTCATTCCATTTCACTTTGCTGAAGCGGCTGCCAATATCCTGACCAATGACACTATTGATCCTTTAGCAAAGATCCCGGAATATAAAGTGAGTGCTGTTCAGATTTCACCTGCACACGAAAACGAAATGCACAATCCAGTTTTATCACAAAAAAGAGGACGATATTAGCTTATAATAGTTTAGGACTTAGAGAAATCTGGGGTGGGTGCATGACAAAATGTTTCTAACCTACCCCAAACTCCATTTCGAAAATCCTTCTATTGAGCGGGTATGCAGCGAGCATTATCAGACCTCATTCGAGAATGTGACACCTTTGAACAAGAGGGGGATTATCGTGGAGGATTACAATACATTCGCCAGGCGCTCGAGCAAATATCCTCTGATGAGGTCTCCATCGAAAAATTGTCTCTACTGGAACGCAAGGCGCGGCTGCTAACGTACATTGGTGAGTATTCAGAAGCCCAGGGCCTGGTCAAAGAGATTATCGCTCAACAACCGGAAACCCAACTGAGAGTGGATGCACTGGTTACACTTGGGGTTTGTATTTCAAAAACAGGGTATCTCAATCAAGCAGAAGAGTATATTCAGCGCGGCATTGATCTTGGTCATCATATAAAATACAACTCTGGCCTATATCGCGCTTTCAATCATCTTGCAAACTGCATTTACTTGGTGCGCGGGCAATTCGATCTGGCGCTTACCTTTATGGAACAGGCGAACGATTTTTGTGAAGATCAATCAGGTACAAATTGGGGGCTTTCATATTTACGAGCATACATTTATCAAATCATGGGTGATTATTATCGTGTCCGTCAGGCACTTGATGATCTTCTAACATTGGTCAAACCAGGAACAGCCTTAGCCGGGTACTATTACTGCCTCTGGGCAAAACTGGCACTTGATGAAGAAGCAATTGAACGCGCAAAAGAGTATCTTTATCTGGCACTCAGAATTGCTTCCCAGACAGGCATACCCGAATTGAACATTGATGTCCGCTTACAACTTAGCCGTTTGCATCGCCTGCAGAAACAACTGTCTTCCGCATATACTTGGGTAAATGATGCCATTCAACATGCACAGCGGTTTCAAATTCGATATTTACTTGGAAAAGCGATTCTTGAGCGCGCTAGGGTGATCTGGGAAACAGGCGATTTTCCCCTGGCAGATGCAGATTTATTGGAAGCCCAGAAAATCCTGTCTGTTTGTGAGGCAAAATACGATTTGAGTGTTGCAGCTTTTCTACAGGCAGTTTGGTATCACCAAGAAAATCACTCACAATCCGAGTTTGTCTGGCTATCAGCCGCTAATCTTATACGAACATATGGTTACGTATTCATACTTGAACGCGAACAGGAACTGGCTTTTCCGCTTTTAGCCACACAATTACGCAATCAAAACCCTGTAATTAAAAAAGCATCAAACCAGTTAATGACTGAACTGGTCTACATCCCTCCGGCGCGTCTACAAATCAGTGGATTAGGGCAGTTTGCTGTCTGGCAAGGACGCAGGCGAATAGCTGACAGTGCCTGGCAACGCCGTAGAGCAGGTGAGCTGTTTCGTTACCTGCTTTTGCAACCGGAGTATGCGGCAAGTCGGGATCAGGTTCTAGAGGATTTATGGAGGGGAACGCCACTGGACGCTGCACTAGACCTTTTTCATCAAGCCACTTCGACCCTGCGCCATATTTTGGAGCCCGACCTTCCAAATAAGTTTCCTTCTCGCTATCTAAGTGTTGAGGGAGAAAGAGCAATGCTCAAACTCCCTGTTGGCTCGGCAATAGACTTTGAGCAATTCGAACAACAGGCATCCCTCGCCATTCAATCCAAAAACATGGATAATCTAAAAAAAGCATTGTCAATGTACACAGGCAAACTATACCCAATGGATCGTTACTCAGATTGGAGTCAGGAACGACGGGAAAAGCTCGAGGAGACTTACCATCGAGTCCTCCTCGCATTGGGGCAGGCGTATTTAAAGTTGGAGTCTTACTATAACGCCCTAGAATGCGCCCAATTGATCTTGAAGAAAGATGCATGGTTTGAAGACGCTGTTCTGCTGGGTATGCAAGCCTGTGTGGGATTGAACGATACTCCGCGAGCACTCAGGATGTATCAGGGCCTGGTTAACGCCCTCAGGCAAGAGTTAGGTATCCTCCCTCGTCAGGATATCCAAAAACTCGCTGAGAAGCTGGAGAAACGGTAACTTCTGCACACAAATAAATTTCAGTAACCGACACCAGTAATGCGGTTATTTTTATTTGTCAGTCAAATGTCAGCAGTGATGATTATATTAGAGAGAGATTGAAAATAAAAACTAATCCCTTCTCCATGTAACTCACAGGGGATTACATGGAGGGTCAAAGTCCCGTTTTGTGGTCAAAACGGGACTTTGTGGTGGTTATATCAGTAATCTGCCCGATTCACTCTCTGACCAACAATCGCACAAGATCAAGAAACTCCATCCATTCTTCCTGAAAGAAATGTATCGTTACATTGTTCAATTCCAGGTGATATGTCACTTCACCGTCTGGTTCCTCCGCCTGCCAGGCAACATAACTTTCCGTTTCTGCCAGCGTTGTTGTTTTCGGCTCATTAGCTTGGTTCATTTGTCTCTCCTTTCACCTGTGAAACTAAATCATCTTGCGTTTTTAAGCGCTTCCAGAAAAACCCGATGCGATTTTTTATCCAGCCCTGTATTTTCGACCAAAAACCTGCCATAATCCGCCACCATCCCATAGTGGTGTCCGTTGTAACTACATTTTGAGATATATTTTCCCATGGGTCTAAATCCGACAGTTTTCGTAAGACATAATTCAGGAAAAGTTTTGCGCTTGCCAGAACCGGTGCAGCAAGAACAACTCCGGCAATGCCAAGTAAACTGGCGCCAATCAGAGCAGCAACCAGAACGCCTGCCGGATGTACTCTTAAGGATGCGCCCATTAACCGAGGTGTAATAAGATAATCAATGGCGCTATCCAGCACTATAGCTAATCCTAAAATGATTAGGACATATGTAAGTGATGACAATCCCAAAATTGTGTATCCTTGAAAATAACCCACGAGACCGTAGGCGGTCCAGGTAACTGCCGGACCGACATAGGGCACAAAACGTGCTAACCCAGCCAAAACTGCTAGGCCTAAGAAAAATCTTACTCCTAATACACCTAATAACACTGTATAAATCAGGATGGTGAGAACAAACAAGATCATCTGTCCCCGTAAAAAAGCATTCCAAATTCGTCCTAATTCAGACCTCATTCGTCGTAGATCCTCACCATATCCCGGAATTTCGACATTAATCAACCGACTGGAGACACCTTCAGTTTCAGCCAGAATAAAATATGAGATGATAAGAACAAAAGCTATCCAGCCAAGCGTAGACACTGCTCCACCAGCAATACTGCCAACCAGTCCACCTGCCTGTGAAATAAGCGGCTGAACCACACTCAAAATTTGAGAACCCAACGCTTGCCAATCAAGCTGGCTAAAGTCCACACGCAGCGTTCCAATCTCAAAAGACCAACGACTGACCTGCTCCAATAGACCCGGAATATTTGCAATAGCATTTTGCAGGAACTTAATTAAGCCTTGTACCTGATTTACAAGAGTAATACCACCCCAGGTAAGCAAACCCAACAAAACAATAAGGATTGTCAAGTACACCAGGGTGACTGTCAGCCGCCAGGAAACACCTAACCAGCGCCGCAATATCATTACAACTGGATAAAGTAAATATGAAAGAATAAAAGCCAACAGCAATGGACCCAAATACGTATTGAATCGAATAGCTAAGCCTGCCACGATAGCAATCAAAGTAAGTGTTACCACCAGCTTTGTGGTATTGCTCCAACGACGAGAGGAAGATACAATTTGAGACATAGTCAGCAGAAATTATGGTTACACTTTATTACAAACTGAGTTCGCGAACAGCGACCGGCACTGGCGAGGTGCCGGTCGTCAGCTATCCTCTTACATTTTATGAGTGGTGATTCCCCTAACAAGCTTTGTTTTGCCTACGGGCAGGCAGAACCAAAGAGGAAGCCAAACCAATCGCACCACAATAAGTTAGAATCAACATACCACAACAATAAGCCACAGAGGCAAATCAGTACAAGTATTGCCACCAAAACAACAATGATCCAGACCGGGAATTTCTTGCGCTCAACTGGCGCAGCCATTTCAGGACCACCTGGCACCTGCCCTGCATAAGAAGGAACTGGCGCGGGTTGTACAATGGGTTCAGCAGAACGTCCGTAAGGCGGAGGTGTACCTACGGGATAAGCTGCTTGCTGGGAAACATAAGGGCTTGGTTGTACAGTTGGTGCCGAACGCATTCCAACTGAGGCGATCGTCGCTTCGATTTCAGGTGATACCTGCTCAAATACAAGGCTAACATGTTCACCTAAAGTGATCACCTCTCCAGGGCGCAAAATGTAAGATCCTATAATTCGCTCTCCATGCACAGATGTACCATTTGTAGAGCCCAAATCTTCGATGACATAACTTGTTCCTTGGACAAACAAGCGCGCATGACGGCGAGATACTTCAGGATCATTAATCACAATATCGTTGCTGAGGTCACGCCCAATAAAAATCTCTGCTTTTTCCAATGGGAAAGCCTTACCAGCAGACGGGCCTGAGCGTATTACGAGACGGTATGTGGCCATAGATTCCTCCTTTGGTTAGCTGCTATTAGTGTACTGAATTTACAATCCTCTGTCAACAGGCTAACTGGTTCGTGTTTGTAACATCAGCGGTGGGTGAATTTCGGGAGAAGGCAAAAGGCAGGAAGTCCCCCTGCCCAATAACAGCTTAGAAAGCAGCACCGGACCCAGCCAGGAGCAGTGCAGCCCACATGCCCTGCCAGGATTTGTAACCGTGCACTGTACGGGAGCGCATCTTCATCCTGCCAATCACTTGCTCGGTGCCATTATTGGTCCAAGGCACCTCTTTGTGCCAGTCAAACACGCGATAGCTCTCCCAGTGTTCACTCAGGCGGAGCAAGAGACAGCGCAGC
>DAOTYY010000131.1:0-4106 GCA_034434695.1 Anaerolineaceae bacterium | reverse complement strand
AACTGCTCAAAGGCAACACCAAACTCAATCACTTTGCTCTCAAATCAAAATTGTACGTACGCGCTATCCAATCGGCTTACGCTGCTCTTCGGGAACTCAATCCCGTTCAATTGGCTGCGTAAGGTGAGTTAATAAATGATATTCTTGATTTTTCCAAAATCGAGGCAGGCAAACTTGAGCTGGAAGAAATTGACTTTGAACCTTTGCAGATCATCGAATCAGCAGTTGAAATGTTTAGAGTGAGGGCACGCGAGAAAACTCTCAGTTTGATGTCTGAGGTGTCGCCTGATATACCCGCAATTTTATGCGGGGATCCCATGCGAATAAAACAGGTATTGATTAACTTGATCGGAAACGCGGTGAAATTTACAGAGGACGGAGAGGTTCTGGTAACTGCAGAGATTAAAGAGCAAACCGTTGACGACTTGTTGTTGCGCTTCGAGGTAACAGACACTGGTATTGGGTTATCTGCATCGGCACAGGAACGCCTGTTCCAACCATTCACACAAGCAGACGGCAGTACCACACGACAGTATGGAGGTACTGGACTTGGACTGGCAATTTCAAAGCGCATTATCGAGATGATGGGAGGAGAAATTGGCGTCGAAAGCACCGAGGGAAAAGGATCCACATTCTGGTTCACAGTGCGTCTGAGACGCTCCAAACTCCCTGTGTCCAGTGCACACCTTTTGCATCAAGACTTGGCTGGTACCCATGCCCTGATTGTGGATGACAACCAGAATCACCGCCTAATTTTGAGACGTTACATGGAGAGTTGGGGAATGGTCTGCGAAGAGGCTCCAGACGCTCAAAGCGCCCTTAAAATGATCCGCACTGCTCTCCAAGAAGGAACGTTGTACGATGTTGCAATCATTGATCTACAACTTCCTGATATGGATGGATTTTCTCTGGCAGAAGAGATTCAATCCTCCGAGATTGGACCGGCGCTCGTCGCGCTAACCGCCTTTGATCAACGCGGCATGGAAGACATGGCACTGCGACGCGGCTTCGTTGCTTTTATTACAAAGCCGGTCAAACGAGGGATATTATTCCAAGTGCTATGCTCCGCTGCATTTGGTAAACCACTTCTCTCAAAACGCACAACGTCTTCTGAAAAAGCTTTTGATTTGGAAAATATCGTTATTCAATCAGATACAAAGCAGAAAGTGGTACCAGTAAACCGCAAGATTATTCTGCTCGCCGAGGATAACCCTGCAAATCAAAGGCTGGCAACTGTACAGCTTGAAAAGCTTGGTTTTTACGTCGAAACCGCTGAAAATGGACAGAAAGCCATTCAAGCGTACCTGCAGGCTCCCTATAAGTATGCCTTGATTTTGATGGATTGTCAGATGCCTGAAATGGACGGCTTTACAGCAACGCGCTTGATTCGAGATGAGGAAATGAAAAAAGGGTTGCATATTCCAATTGTTGCTATGACGGCTAACGCAATGCAGGGAGATCGGGAAGCATGTATTGCTGCTGGCATGGATGACTACATCAGCAAACCGGTAACCCTATTATCGCTCGCAGAAGCCATTCAACGCTGGATAAAGACAAAAGAACCCACATTTCCTAAACCCGAGAAAATTCCTCAGCCACTTGAAGAAATTGAACCACTAGACTACAATATGCTCCAAAGCATCCGCGAGCTACAAACCGAGGACGAAGCAGACTTCCTCACCGAGCTGATTGATATCTACCTGGAAGACTCTCCCGCTTTAATGGAGCGCATTTGTAATGGAATGATTGGCGGAGATTTGCAAGACGGAAGAAAGGCACTGCATAGTCTGAAAGGCACCAGTGCCAACTTGGGAGTACGCTCTGTCGCTGCTGTGTGTAATGAGCTTGAAAGATTATTGGAAAGAGAAGACTATGAAGCTGCCCAAGCCTGGATTCCCAAACTGCAAGAAGTATATCAACGCGCCTGTGAAGCTCTACGAGCTGAACGCCGTTAATGGCTTCAGGGCAGCCGTATCTTTTTGGTTGGCAGGGGGTTGTATAAGTCGGTTGTATTAAGAACTATGCCTTTGGTTTCGCTTTTCCCTATAAAATATGCCTGGTCATATGGCACAACTATTACCTGCAGCTCATAGCAGAAAAGCTTCCCTCTGGTATCCTCTACAAAAACCAGTTTCAACGCTTACGGTATAACCGATAGAAACAGGATGTTATGATTTCGAAAGTTCTTTATTTCTTCTCGAAGCCCGTGGTCAAATCCTATATGGCAGCCATGTTAAGAACAAATGTCTTCCGACACGGACAAATGCCAGAAGGTGCAAAAATTATCGCTGCTAATCATCCCAGCACAACTGACCCATTTTTTGTTGCCTCACTGGCTCGCCAGCAGGTTTATATATTAATCAATAACGTGTTGTTTCAAGTTCCGATATTGGGGACTTATCTTCACAAGTCAGGTCATATCCCGGTTATTGCCGGAAATGGCCAGGCAGCCATGCAGGCTGCACTTGAGTTGCTGGCAGAGGGCAAAACAGTGGTTATCTTTCCAGAGGGCGATTTAAGTCCTATCGAAGGTGGGTTTCTTCCACCACGCACAGGTGTCGCCCGGCTGGCTTTGCTAAGCGGCGCACCAGTCATACCAGTCGGCATTCATCTCGAACGAGAACGCCTTCATACGATCCGTTCAATCGTCAAAGGGCGTGTCGAATATGGTCGTTGGTACATTCGCGGAAAGTACAACATGACTGTTGGTCAGCCGTTGTATTTTCGCGGTGACCCTGAGGACCGTCCCTATGTTCGCACAGTAGCCGAACGCGTCATGCAGCATATTACTGAAATGGCACGTCAGAGTGAAAATCGCATGCATCAGGGACCTGCCTCACTTTTAAGTCTGCCAGCCGCCAATTAATCATCACCGTCAATGAAACTACCCCCTGTGAAGCAATGAAACTTCGCAGGGCTTTTCTGTTACTTCACTACTTTACACGAACCGGCACATAAGCAATCAAATAATTGCCATCCAGGTCTTCAACGACAAGTCCAACAACATAATCTCCGGGTATATTTTCCTCTCTTTGCCAGCGAAATGGTGTACCCTGATATGTCAGCGTGCCATCTTCATACAATATAAAATCACCCTGACCGTATCCTGGGGTGCCCGCCTGACCAACCAGTTGACCGAATGGGAGCACAGTGGCCTGTCCCAATAAATCGGTTAACACGGGGGGCAAAGCAGGGGGAGTTGGCTGTTGACTACTCTTAAACTCGAATTGTTGCTTCAGGATGGTAAATTTTTCTCCCCGCTCCGGCACAATTTCATAAGGAGTGCCCCGAAAGCCTGTGCTTTCTTTATATCCATAAATGGCGATCATCTTGCCACTTCCATCAAAAAATATCCTGCTTGGTACTTGGTTACCGTTCAGGTAGGTATATCTGCCGTTTGTTGCAAACGCGGCTCCTTCTACATTTGCTACCGAGTTGTAATCTACTGGATAGACCAGCGCATCTTCCCATTGCGTCCCATCTCCCACACGAGTAATCGCCGGCTTCCAATTGAACTTAATGGGAATCTCCCCCTCTCCCCAATCCGGGATCAGAACACCACCAATTTCCTGGTTGTTCTCAGCGCCCAGATATTGCATCTCTATCGTCCGAAATACTTGACTTCCACCTGGACCAATTTCTCTTAAACCGGCATAACGATAAATGAAACCGATATTGCTTCCCGTGATAGTCGTTGCAAGATCAACAGACTGATTGCTACCTATCGTCAGCAATGTTTGCCACAGATTCTCAATCACCTGACCATTACTTAAGAGATTGATTGGGTCAATCTGAATGTTGCCCAGACCCGGAGGGATAACCGTTAATTGAGCAGCGCTTTGTGTCGGCTGAACAGTTTGAGCAATAAAGGGCGGGAGCGTCTGAGTAACAGTGGACGTTACAGGCGGAGTCACACCAGGCATCAGAGTTTCTGCAGGCTGAGATGTTGTTGCCAAAGCTGAGGTTGTCTGATTAACTCACCTTACGCAGCCAATTGAACGGGATTGAGTTCCCGAAGAGCAGCGTAAGCCGATTGGATAGCGCGTACGTACAATTTTGATTTGAGAGCAAAGTGATTGAGTTTGGTGTTGCCTTTGAGCAGTTCA
>DAOTYY010000130.1:0-18212 GCA_034434695.1 Anaerolineaceae bacterium | reverse complement strand
CTTCACCATCCAACAGGGAGGACAGCCCGGTCGCGGTGGTTTGCCCAAAGGCGCTTATCAGATAGTCGCTGTACAAGTCCAGGAGTTTGCCGTTTTTCATACACCAAGTTTACTCAAATCTGCGTAAGGTGAGTTACTAAAATCCGCTTTGCCATACCAGCTATCCTTGAGGAATGGTATGATTACCTTTTTATTATAGCATGCCAAATGATGTGACCCGAAGAATTGCGGATGGTATAATCATCTTATGCCCTCGATTGTCGCCTTGGATGTCGAAACCACAGGTCTTGATCCATCAAGTGATTCGATCATTGAAATTGGCGCCGTCCGTTTTTCAGGACGGCGTGTGGAAGCCGAATGGTCAACGTTGGTTAACCCGAATCGGCTGATTCCCCCATTGATTACTCAATTAACTGGCATTACCAATGAAATGGTGCGAAATGCTCCCCCCGTACAGTCTATTATTAAGGCGTTTGAGGATTTTATCGGTGATAGTCCCGTTTTAGGTCATTCTGTTGGTTTTGATCTTGCCTTTCTAGAACGGGTTGGTCTTCAGGTTTATAGCCAGGTGATTGATACCTACGAGCTGGCTGCGGTTTTACTTCCGACCGCCAGTCGTTACAGCCTTGGGGCGCTTGGACAATTGCTTGGAATCCCTTTTCCTGCAAGGCATCGCGCTCTGGATGATGCCCGTCTAACTCACGCAGTATTCACTCGACTTTACGAAAAAGCGCAAACCTTACCGATTGAATTAATTGCAGAGGTCGTTCGTTTGAGCGAGCCGTTTGATTGGGGGGCGGGTTGGGTATTTGAACAGATTTTGCGAACTAATAGGCGCACGGTTCCTTCGCCTTCATTTTCACCCACTTTTCAATCAATGGCGGCATATTTGCAAATCGGAGAGCCTCTTTCACCCGTTAATCCACCAGTTCCGCTTGATGTGGATGAGATTGCTGCCCTACTGGAGCCCGGAGGCCCTTTTTCCCATTATTACGATAACTTTGAAACCCGACAGCAGCAGGTGGAAATGTTACGGGCGATTGCTAATGCCTTGTCCAATAGCCAGCACCTGATGGTGGAAGCCGGGACGGGTACAGGAAAATCTTTTGCCTATCTGGTTCCGGCGGCAATTTGGGCATTGCAGAATCATCAGCGGGTTGTTATTTCAACGAATACGATTAATTTGCAAGACCAGCTAATCAAGAAGGATATTCCTGATGTCCGGCAAGCACTCAACCTTGACCTGCGGGCAGTTGTTTTGAAAGGACGAAACAATTATTTGTGTCCTCGCAAGCTGGAAAAAATCCGCCAGAGCGGGCCAGAGAATGTCGATCAAATGCGCGTTCTGGCAAAGATATTTGTCTGGCTGTTGGAGGGCGGTAGCGGTGACCGCACTGAGATAAACCTGCATGGACCTGTTGAAAGAGATGTTTGGGAACGCCTCTCAGCCGAGGATGAGGGCTGTAAGAGCGAAATCTGTCTGGGTCGTATGGGAGGGAACTGCCCGTTTTTCCTAGCGCATCAGGCTGCTCAAAATGCCCATTTGATTATTGTCAACCATGCGTTATTGCTGGCGGATGCAGTTACTGGCAATCGTGTCCTGCCAGAGTACAATTATTTGATTTTGGATGAAGCCCATCATTTGGAAGAAGCCACTACAAATGCATTAAGTTACCGGATCACTCAAAACGATCTGCAAAGATTGCTCAAGGAGCTGGGGGGTACTTCAAGTGGCGTGTTGGGGCGGATGTTGAGCATTCTTGCTAAAATCCTCAGCCCGTCAGACTTGGCAGCTTTTGATCAAGCTATTCGACGTGGTACTGACCTGTCATTTCGCCTGGAACATGACCTCAAGCAAGTTTTCGCGAGCATAGCCAGCTTCTTGGAAGAACAACGTGAGGGCAACCCGATCAGTGTTTATGGACAGCAAGAACGCATTACCCGTGCCACTCGCACACAGCCTGGTTGGGCGGAAATTGAGATGGCATGGGAGACTGCGGATGAAACCTATAAGTTATTGCTTAATTTGCTGGCTCAACTATATAAAGAAATCGGTGAGTTACAAGGTGCTGTTCCGGAAGAGTTAGAGGATGCACAGGGGGATTTAGGTAATCTTTACCGCCGGCTGGCTGAAGCTGAGGGGTATATTACTGCGCTGGTCAGCAATCCTTTATCCGACACGGTGTACTGGGTAGAAATTCAGCCGAACCGTAATCAGCTTGTTCTTCAGATGGCGCCGCTTCAGATTGGTTCTCTGATGGAAGAGTATCTCTGGCATCAAAAATCCAGTGTGATCCTTACATCAGCTACACTGACCACTGATGAAAGTTTTGATTATTTGCGCGAGCGTCTTTATGCGGATGAAGCTGAGGAGTTGATTTTGGGTTCACCGTTTGATTACGAAAATTCGGCTCTTTTATATTTGGTCAATGATATTCCCGAACCTTCTGACACTGGTAATTACCAGCGCGCAGTTGAAAATGTCTTGATCCGTCTGAGTAAGGCAACAAATGGACGACTTTTAGCATTGTTCACTTCATATGCGCAGTTGAGGAAAACTTCGCAGGCGATTGCTCCAGCGCTGGCTGAGGCGGGTATTATTGTCTATGAGCAAGGCGAAGGTGCATCTGCGAATACGTTGTTAGAAACCTTCCGCGGCGCAGACAAGGCTATTTTGCTTGGTACACGTGCCTTTTGGGAAGGCGTAGATATTCCAGGCGAAGCTCTTTCCGTGCTGGTGATTGTAAAGTTGCCTTTTGATGTACCCTCCGATCCAATTATCGCTGCGCGGTCTGAGACTTTTGAGGACCCCTTCAATCAATATAACTTGCCAGAGGCTATTCTGCGCTTCCGCCAGGGATTTGGACGATTGATTCGCACTCAATCGGATCGGGGGGTGGTAGTAATTCTTGACCGTCGCGTTTTGACTAAACGCTATGGCAAACTTTTCATACAGTCACTACCTCAGTGTACACTCAAAATCGACTCAATGCAAAACCTGCCGCGCGAAGCAGCGCGCTGGTTGAATTTGTAACCCCTGCAAGGTGCTTATGCTTTTTCTTTCGGCAATGACGAAGTGTGATAATTGCCTGGGCGTTCTGCATCTTCAAATCCCGCAATTACGATAACGGCGTTTGCTACAACATTGCCTGGATTTCGCCAGCGGTGGACCATTTGCGCGCTGAAGATCAGACTATCCCCGGCTTCTAGTGGATACCGCTCACCAGAAACCTCGTATTCTAGTATTCCGCGCAGACAAAAGGCGAATTCGTGCCCGCCGTGGACCATTCCAAACGGCCCGCTGTTTCCGCCATTTTCCAATGTGAGCAGGAAAGCGTTCATGCGTCCGGAAAAGAATTCTCCACCAAGGCCTTCCCACAATCCTCGTAAAAATGGAATGCGCGAGCGTTCATTTGCCTTGACAAAGACCACCGAGCGGCGTTGGGGTTCTTGATGAAAAAATGCAGTAATTGAAATGCCCAAAGCAGTTGCAATCTTATCTAGTGTGCTTACCGAAGGGGAAGTTAGCTCTCGTTCAATCATGCTTAGAGCGTTTGCGGAAAGACCGCTACGCCGCGCTAGCTCTCGTAAGGATATATTCCTTTCCTCGCGCAGGATTCGTAACCTCTGACCAACATTCACCGATAAAGCATTTTTTCCAAAATGTTCCATTTTATCCTCCGGGTCACAATCCTTTTATTTGCTAATCACATTACAAAAGAATCATATCCATCCTCTCAAACGATAAACCAAAATACCAATGTACTCTTTGAGCGTTGCTGTTAACCATTCAAGGTTTGTCGAGCTAGGAATAAAGTTGATCAATTGCGCTTCAAGGGAAGGCTGGGTAAGGTTTTGCCACTGAAGTTCGGTGACTTTGAAATCCGTTGGCGCCGGGATGACTTCAATGCCTTGCTTTCTAAATAATGCGACGGAGCGCGGCATGTGTATGGCGGATGTTACTAAAATGGCTTGTTTGTAGCCTTTTTCCTTAAGAATTTTTGCACTGTACAAGGCGTTTTCATAGGTGTTCAACGATTGGGTTTCTAAGATCAGTGCGCTTTGTGGCACACCGGTCAACTCAAGGATTTCTGCCATTTGTTCGGCGGGAGTGCTGGAAGAATCACCTAAAAATTTAATGTTTCCGCCACTTAACAATAGTAGGGGTGCTTTACCCTGTTTGTAGAGTAAGGCTCCATATAAAACCCGATCACCTGCTGCAGAAAGTTCAACCATTGGACGGGGATAGTCTGCGCTGTCAGTACCACCACCCAGAATGACAATGACATCCGCTGAGGGAATTTCTGCGGGTGGAAGAAATTGCCACTCCAGCGAACGCACTACGCTGAAAGCAATCCAGCGGTTTCCTCCTGCCCAGAGGAATAGAAACGCTAGAAGGATGAATGCCGATTGTGTACGTCTTGATTTACGAGAAAAAAGGGCAAGGATCAAGAGTAAGCAGCTTAGTCCAAGCGGATAGATAAAGAGGGGGAGAAACTTAGATAAAAAGATGAACATGCGAGCTCCATTTTACAGAGTTACCCCATTCTACCCTGATTTTCGCTGGATTAAACATAAGGATGGCAAAACAGATTGATATTTTGCCATCCTTGCAGGTGCTTGAGGAATAGTAATGTGCTAAAACAATCCGATCACGCGTCCAGTCTCCAGATCAAGGTCAACATCAAAGAATGCAGGGCGGGTTGGCAGGCCAGGCATGGTGCTCATGGTTCCAAACAGGGGGTAAATAAACCCGGCCCCAACGGAGGCGCGTACATCACGAACCGGCATACGAAAGCCCTTTGGTACACCTTTAAGGGTTGCATCGTGGCTCAGGCTGAGATGGGTCTTAGCCATGCAAATTGGTAACTTATCAAAGCCCAAGCGGGTATATTCTTCGATTTTTGCTTCTGCTTCTGGCATATAATCCACTCCGTCAGCTCCGTATACTTCCCTAGCGATCGTTTCAATTTTCTTTTTGATAGGCCAGTCTAGCGGGTAAAGGAACTGGAAATTTGAGGGCTTTTCAGTTGCTTTGACCACTGCTTTCGCTAGGTCGAGAGCGCCTTCACCGCCTAGCTCCCAATGCCGGCAGACAACTGCATCCTCGGCGCCACCTTCCTCAATCGCTGCCTTGTGTATCAGCGCCAGCTCAGCGTCGGTATCAGTGGCGAATTTGTTAATCGCAACCACCACCGGAATCCCAAATTTGCGGGCGACTTGAATGTGATGGATAAGATTAGGCAGACCTTTGGCAAGCAACTCCAGATTCTCGTCAGTGTATTCTGTCGCCAGTGGTCTTCCGGCAACCACCTTAGGACCTCCACCATGCATTTTCAGTGCTCGCACGGTAGTGACCATTACGACTACATTGGGAATTAATCCTGAATAGCGGCACTTGATGTTAAAGAACTTTTCCATCCCCATGTCCGAGCCAAACCCGGACTCAGTCACAACAAAATCGGCTAGTTTCAAGCCGATTTTGTCCGCCAGAATTGAACTGTTTCCATGCGCAATATTCGCAAATGGGCCGGCATGGACAAAGACAGGTGTCCCTTCCAGAGTCTGCATTAAGTTGGGTTTGATGGCATCGCGCATTAAAACAGCCATTGCGCCGGCGACTCCCAAATCTTCAGCGGTGATCGCTTCACCGTTTTTGCTCAGCGCAACAACGATTTTCCCAAAGCGTTCGCGCATATCTGCAAGACTGGTGGTCAGAGCCAAAATTGCCATGATTTCGCTGGCGACTGTGATGTCAAATCCTGTGGAGCGCTCAAAACCTTTTTCTTCTGGACCCTGCCCAATGGTAATTCCTCTCAGGAAACGATCACTTGTGTCAACCACTCGCCGCCAGGTAATGCTGTCCGGATCAATATCCAACCGGAACATCCTGCGCCGTTCTTCAGCGGTGAGCTCGTCCGGATCGGTCTTGTCAATCCCCAGTTTCTTTAGGCGTCCCAGCATACCGCGGCCGAAACGCCGCTTGCCGGTTTTATCCTTAGGACAAAACCGCTCAAAAAGCTGTTCATCGGTAGCGCCCGATTCATGAAGTATGCGCACATCAATTGCCGCAGCCAACAGATTATTCGCTGCCGTGATGGCGTGAATATCGCCTGTTAGGTGCAAATTGAAGTCTTCCATTGGAACAACCTGACTGTAACCGCCGCCAGCCGCGCCGCCTTTGATGCCAAAAGTTGGACCCTGGCTGGGCTGGCGGATACAGGTCATGACACGATAGCCCAAGTGAGCACCCAAAGCCTGACTCAAGCCAACGGTGGTTGTGGTTTTGCCCTCTCCAAGTGGTGTTGGCGTAATTGCAGTCACATCTATGTATTTGCCATCCGGCACGTCTGCCAATCGTTGCAGAACTTCCAGCTTAACTTTTGCTTTGTAAGGACCATAGAATTCGATTTCTTCAGGTAAGAGACCTAGTTCCTCTGCCAATTGGGCAATTGGTTTAAGCTCTGCTGCCTGAGCAATTTCGATGTCTGATGGCACCGGTGATACCCTCTTCAATAGCACAGGGGAAATCTTGGGTCGTTGCACTGTACTCATATTATTGATTTGTCTCCTTTCGATTTGTTAATATTTTCGGGAATTACTGTGCTATTATCAGATATTACTCAAAAAAACGCAAGGATATTCTTAAAGTGTTAAGTAATATTACACGCTCAGTAAAAATGATTTGGCTATCTTTGTTTTGGGGAGAAAGGTCTCTTAAGATATGGCTTATCCAAAACCCATCGTGATTACGAGGTGAAGAAAATGAGCAGTAATGACCATCATAATCTCAAAACTCGAGTTTAGACAAAACGTTTTTCCCGGACGCAAGTATCAGGGTGAGAACAGTACCTTACCAATCGAACGCAGGGTCAGGCTTCTTTGCGCCTTCTGCCAAGGCAAGAGAGAATCTGTGACGAACGGACGCGCCAGGAAGAGCATCCAATGAGACAACACCACCAGCCAGTCCATATATCGCCTGTCTTGGCGGACTGGAAGCGGGGCAAGGTCCAACCCAGGGTCTCTCTTCGGAAGCGCATGGCTGGTTCAATCGTCCAGTGATGGATGTAAGCGTTCCAAATGGTCTGGGCAGTGATCACTATTCCAAGGGATGGCTGGACAGGCGGCAGCCAGGCGAACCAGACAGCTTCAGGCAGTTTGTCTTTCTCCAGACGCGTCTCTGTGCGGAAGGTGTCGCAGGTCAGGCGGGAGCGTGTTTGTCACGGAGTCCCTTCCAGCGTTTCAGACATACCTTACCGTCGTGTTCATGCTGGAATTCCTGGACTTCGTCTGGACAGCCTTACGTTTGTTCGTCTTTGAAGGCGAAACGCTCACCATAGCTGGATGAACGTCTGCATTTGCTTGGGGCAGGCTTGGCTGGGCGGTAAAACACGCGGTCAGAGCGCAAACGGGTCACAATCTCTACTCGCAAGCCACTCACGCGGGACAAAAAGCGCCCATTGCCATATTTTCCATCCGCGGAAACAATATCCAGCGCCTGCGAGCAGCATGTGCGGGCTTTGGCCAGTGCTGGATTTGCGCTGCACCTACATCCTGCGCCGTTTGCTCGTAACCCGTACGGGTTGCTCGCTCGAAATACGCCGCACGTCTGGCGGCAGCGACCAGCTCGGATGGGCTTCGGCGCACCATTTCAACAGGGAGTAAGGGCAGCTAATCGTGACATTGCCGCCATCTATATCACTGGAAGCCTGATAGACATACTGTAGCTCTTCCAGCACGCGGCTGCGAAGGCGCGCCCAGGATGAGCTATCCAGCGGAAAGACACAGATGCCTTGGTGTGGCAGTTGACCGACCAGAAGGCGATGCATGGCTTCAGTATTTATCTGCCCATCTTCTACTGCCGTATACAGGCTCGGCTACTGACGTTGAAAGCGTTCGCTCTGGCTCAAGTAGGCAAAAGAAGGAAATGTCCCACCGGACGAGAGAGCATCCAGTGTATCGAACAGAGCAGCGCAGCGTTTCCGAAAGACATGCTCATAAACCTCTTGACGAAATTCGATAAGAATGTTGATGTTCTCTTTGGGAGAAATTGTTGTGTTCACAATTCCCAGTTTTTACCAAAGGGCGGTTTTGCTCAAGGGTAAGACCGCCCACAATTTTGTCTAAACTCGAGGTGAAAGACAATCTGCTATTATGGAATTTCTGGTTTCTGAAAGGTAAAAGCGGGCTAACATCGTTTCTTGAAAATAGCAATTACGCTGGTGTTAGTTGGGAACCAAGTCTGGCGGCTTTTTTCTGCAAACGATTCTTGCTCCAGTGGGCTGGTTGCGTTCAACGTGCGCTTGTTGACGTGCGCCTTGCTCGTTCATCCAGTGGGAAGACAGGCACTCGACTACCAGAGAGTATTTCACATGCCGACTTATTCTTTATGGGCTGCACAGTTGAAATGTTGACGGTCACACTCCCTCCACCGCCTCCCGCATCTGCCCGGCGGTCGGGTGCAGGTAACGCCTGGTCGTCTCCAGGCGGGAATGTTCCAGCAGAGTGTGCGGGCTGGCGTCCACTCCAGCAATGCGGGTGTATTCTGCCACCATGCGCTGGACATCGCGCTCATCCAGCAGTCTGCCGCTGCGAGAGAGAAACACCGCCTTCGTCTGCGCCTGCGGGCACACTTCCAGCCATGCCTGAGGTGCCTGACGCGCCTCACTGTTGAGCGGCACACGGCGGGTCTCGTTCCCCTTGCCGCTGCGGATGGTCAGCCAGCCCGAACGTCCGTTCAGCTCCACATCTGCCATCTGCAATGCGGTCACTTTGCTCACCCGCAGCCATGCCCGCGCCAGCAGGTTGAGGACGACGGTATCGCGTGTGCTGTCCTCAGAGCAGCCAGCAGCCTGCCCGATTCACGCGGGGTGAGCGCCTGCACGGGCGAAAGCACCCGGTTGGGGACCCTTCACCCGCAGGCTGTACCCCAGGTGTTTCAGCAGCGAACAGATCGCTGCCAGGCGCAGGTTGACGCTGACGGGGGACAAACGCCTCACGATCTGCAGATAAGCGATGTAATCCTTCACCTCGACGGTGGTGAGTAAATTCCAGTCGGGTTCTGCGCTGTTGGTCTGCCTGTACCAGGCGGTGAATTCTTCCGGCGCAGTGCGGTAACGTTCCACCGTGCGGGGGCTGGAGAGGGTGGAGAAGAAGTCAGCTATCAGGTTCATCGGAGCGCTTTCCTTTCGTCAAAAACATTGTGCGACGTGATTTATAAGATCCCTTTTCAGCCCCAAAAACGCCAGTTTTTGAGCCGTTTTCGGGGTTTTTGTGTCGTACAAGATTTATTGTACGATGAGATTGTACGACGTGAAAACCGTGGAAAGAACGCCAGGTTGCTGAGCAAATGTCGGCTCTCGCAGTTAATGGGAGGACCTCAAAGTTGTTGAGAGTAGCCTCCAAGATAATGAGACTTGAGGGATACGCCTGCTCGACTCCCACCATAAAATCAAAATTTATAGACGCGGAGGCCGCTCTTCTGTTTCAGCGGCAACTCATCAACACCGATTTTCTCACCATACAGAAAGACACAAATACCTTCTCACCTAACATCAAGCCTGCCGTAAAAACCATCGAGAGGAGAAGCCCGCCTCTTTTCCATTAGGGGGTTCTCGCCGTCAATTTCTGGTACGTTTTGAACGAATTGGGGCAGCAACATTACGTTTGCGGAACGATCTGGTCAAACAATGCACAACCGCGTTTTTCAATACCTCAGTTCATCAATCTTTATTCTCTTGTAGGGGTTTCCTGTTCGAGCAACCTCGAACAGGAAAACTCGCGTCAATCATCATTTTCAGCTTTCACGTTCTGCTAATTCAACTCGTGGTCCGTCAATAGAATTTCATTATTGAGAATATTGGTGGTTATATCGTCTGCAATTATTCTGCCCTGACTGAGTAGCACAGTTCGCGTGGTAAGTTGCCGTGCAAGATCCAGGTCATGGGTGGCGACAATCATTGTTTGCGGAAGCTCCAGCAACAATGCTATAAGCTCGCGCCGGGCTCGAGGATCTAATTCTGAGGTTGGTTCATCCAATGCCAAAATTTGTGACTGCATAGATAGTACAGTGGCAATGGCAATGCGTTTTTTCTCGCCATGACTGAGGTGATGCGGGTTTCGGTTGACGTAGTCTTCCATTCGCACGGCTTGGAGTGCTTGTTTTACCCTTTCTTGAACCATCACTTTGGAAAAGCCCTGATACATTGGGCCATACGCCACATCTTCAAAAACAGTTGGTGAAAAAAGCTGGTCATCCGGATTTTGAAAAACGATCCCAACCATTGCCCGAATGTATCTTAGATTTTCCCGTTTGACCTCGATCCCATTGATAAAGACTGCCCCTTCTCCCTGCAGAACGCCATTCAAACTTAACAATAAGGTGGACTTGCCCGCGCCGTTGGCGCCTACTAAAGCAACTTTTTCGCCCGTCTTTATAGTCAAATTGATCTCGTGTAGGGCTTGTTTGCCATCTGGGTAAGTATAGGAAAGTCCACGAATTTCAATGATCGGGTTCAATATTCAATCTCCGATAAACAAACTCATTCCCCATAACACCCCCAACAAGAGAACACCCAAACTGAGTATACGACGCTCTGTATGTGAAAGTGCGTTTGCCTCAAGGGTGAACAACTCGCCATTGTACCCGCGCGATAACATAGCAGCATAGAGGCGAACACTGCGTTCCAGAGAACGCAGGAGTAAGCTCCCTACCATACTTCCGGTTACCCTAGCACGCCAGAAGAGTGACCCGCCCACTTGCTGAGTACATGGTGTAACAGCACTACGGCTGTCACGGGCTCGCATCATACGCAGTACTTCATCATTGATAATAAACAGATAGCGCCACATCAATCCTAAAATTGCAATGAACAACTTGGGGACGCCGTAATATGCCAAAGCTGTTAATATATCTGGAAAGCTGGTTGTCAAAGTAAGCATAATCGCCGCCGATGTCGAAAGCCAGGCTTTTACTGCGATGCTAATGAAACGTCCAAGTCCTTCCGGACTATACTTTATCACATCGGACCCAAAGATGGAGATAGAGAGATGCGGTACAGGTCCGCTAAAAATCAGTGGAAAAGCAGCCAGAATAAACGGTGTCACCAGCAGAGTACGCCTGATCACTCTCCAGATGCTCATGCGTGCTAGAAGTATCATCGAAAGCAAGACGGTTAAGAATAGAATATAGATAGGCCAGGCTTGATGGGGAGCCATGTTTAGAAATAAAATAAACGCAAGAGTCAAAGTTACCTTAACCCTAGCGTCAGCTCTGTGAACCGGGCTGTTACTTTCCATGCGGACTTGCCACACCAATCACCCTCGCAAGCTTTTTCCTTTAGTTACTCGCTTTTCGGCACGCGCAACTCCATATGCTACGCTGAAGACAATGATCGCACCCAGAATACCCGCCGCAATCGTGGCGAGTGCAGGATTTGAAATTCCAGGCATTACATAATCAGGGATAAATTCGTAGAGCGCTTCGCGAGCATTTTCGAGGAAGCCGTGTTGCTCTGCAACCCATTCCAATCCATCCGGATGGCTGGAAGCAAGCGGTGAAAGCACTGTCAGCATCAGCGCAATAACACTTCCCCCAATCAAGATACCTTTATTGGTGATTTTTATATTTCCTTGAGTTGTAAGCAAATCTTTTTGTGCTACAAACAAGAATGCCAGTGCGCCAAGAGTGATCAAACCTTCGCCAATCCCGATCAGGACATGGATACCACCCATTGCCGGAATAGCAATGTTGGCAGGTGATGTACCGGACAATGCTAGTTGAAGTGCGCAAGACAAGGAGGCAACAAAAATTGATCCCCAGGCAGCAACAAACCCGGCAAAGAGCATTCCCCAGGATTGCTTCCTAAACAGGGTGATCAACCAAGTGTAAATCGCATAAGATACAAAAACCCCAACGACAGCCATATTAAAAATATTTGCTCCCAGCGCCAGCAGCCCCCCATCTTGAAACAACAATGCCTGAACTATCACCACCGATGTCATAACCAGCACTGCTGCCCATGGACCCAGCAGAATAGTAGCGATAGCTGCACCCAAAAGATGCCCGGAAGTGCCGCCAGTTACACTGAAATTAAGCATTTGCCCGGCAAAAATAGCCGCTGCCAGCACTCCCATGAGCGGCACCTGACGTTCGTCCAAGGTTTGATTGGTCTTTCGCAAAGCAATTCTTATTACAATGATGGAAATCATCCAGAAGATGATGGAAACCAGGAGGGAAAGAAACCCATCTGGAATATGCATCGGGTGTCGAGACAAGACTGGTGCAAAAAACACGGCTTCCTCCATAATACTTACATGCTAAAATTAGGATTGAACAATGATAATTATAAAGCAAATTATTGCAATTGCAAAATATTTCAAATAAAACTGGTAATTGGAGAAAAATGCGCGCCTCTTCAGTAGAAAGACTCATTCTTGAAACTTTGTCCAGGGAACAAACTCACCTGACCTCGCTTCAGATATACGAGCAAATTCGCGAGCGGCTTCCGGCAGTGAATCCCTCAACGGTATATAGAGCTTTGGAACGCCTTGTAAAGCGCGGAAAAGTGTCAGTCTCCGATATAGGAATCGGTTCAACTGTTTATGAAATCCTCACCAATGGACTGCACCATCACTTTGTATGTCAGCAATGCGGTTTGATACAAACCATCCATCATGAGGATATCGAACGATTCTTTGCAACGGTTGAGAACAAATATCACTTTAAGGTGATCACCAACCATTTGATCCTTTTCGGGATTTGCGAACATTGCATAGGTGGCACCTAGATTTGCGAGTTGGGGTAAGCGGACTGCATAGGGCTCGCCTGCTCTCTCCCCATAGTCGGAGGCTTCTCATGGGTAAGTTGATCAATATTCGGCGTTTTATGGAAGCCCTATTCGATGATCGCTCTACAGCTTGCCAAGCTGTCAAAATTGGGCAGGCGATGCTGGCAGCCCGCTCGCTGCACTTGAGTGAATGACGCCGATTTCCAAAAAAGCAGTAGATGGAAGTGTTATTCGGGCTTATTTGTTTTGTTGTTCCAGGAATGGTCGCTGCCAGCCAATGAGCGGCGCAAACTGGTCGCAGAGGCTTGGACGGTTTTTACCGCTATTGTTCGGAGCACTGTGTCAACGTGTCTGAAGTTCAGAGTTTGATTGGCTGGACAACAGTGTGTTTTTATAGTGTTTCATATCATTCGTTTTGGATTTCTCTTAATACTTTGAGCAGGCGGAGGTTAGCGTTCTCTTTTTGGGTGCAAACGCGGATGTGATAAGGTAATCCAAAAGAGGCACAGTCCCTTACCAACAAAAAATATTTCAAAAGGCGGTAACGAATCTCTGAGGCAGGTCTGTGGGTGGGGATGATTCCAAAATGAACATCCGAGTTTACTGGTGAAAAGCCATAATTGGACAATCGGCGGAAGAAGCGCTTTCTTAACTCACCTAATTTCTTGATGATGGTTTGGTAATAGGTTATCTCGCTGATTGCCGCTAATCCTGCAGCTTGAGCCATAGCGTTGACGCTCCAGGTAGGTTGAAAAGCAGCAAGTTGCCGAATCACGGCTGAATTTGCCAAGGCATAGCCAATTCGTAAGCCGGCGAGTGCAAAGTCTTGGGTCATCGAACGAAGGACAAGACAATTTTCTACAAGTGGAGGCGGCGAGAAAAATTGACCATCAACAAAAGAACGGTAAGCCTCATCAAGAACCAGAAGTGTATTTTCGCTGCATGCATTGATGAGGTGTTGAATCTTGGTCTGCTCAAGGTAGATACCAGTTGGATTGTTCGGATTGCATATGAACACCAACTTAATACGCCCTTCTTTTGTCTTTTCGGTTAGCTGATCCAGCGGAGGTTGAAAACTGGGTGGTTGTGCCTCAATTTTATGGATTCTGGCATTCATGGCGAGAGCAGCTCAATGATATTCTCCAAATGTCGGCGTGAGGATGGCGACGTGATCACCAGGTTTGAGGAATGCCTGAGCGGTAAGCCAGATTAACTCGGCAGTGCCGTTACGGACTAACACTTGCTCAACTTTAGTTTGATTTAGTTCAGCCAGTTTCTCTCTCAGCAGAAAGCTTTGGCGGTCGGGGTAACGGCAATGCGCGGCATACTGAGATGATAACAAATTTACGAAGGGGGTATCCGGCTCGTGACAACAAACTGCAGGGGAAACACAGAGAAAAAGCGCTTTCTGTTATGCGCGCGGGGGCTATCGAAAAGCGGTGTGGTCCAAAGGTTTAAAGCCGACGAAACAAGAAAAAATCTATCACCGTGAAAGATGAGTGACAAACTGCGTCCAGTACCGCCTGGTGCTGGAAATTGGTGTTGACCCGCGCCGCATCAATGAGATTGTTCGGGGAAGGCATAGCATCACCGTCGACACTGCAATGCGTTTGAGACGGTACTTCGGAGTATTGCCGCAATTCTGGATGGGGTTACAGACGGAATATGACCTGGATGTCGCCATGGACAGAATCGGCGAACGGCTGGAGCGGGAAGTCCGCTCCCGTCCGATGAATCCACTTGTTTTCTAGTGCGATAGTCTTCTGGAGATTCCTGCACTCGTTCAGTGATGGAGTGCGGGAGTCAGCCGTTCGTCTCTGGGTGGGAGTTTTCCGAAAAGGCTAGCAAATGAACGGGGGACCAAAGCAAAAAATTACAATATCATAAGTTGCGGTTCTTCCAAAGCAGATTTCAAATCACGCAGAAAACTGGCAGCGACCGCACCATTTACCACTCGATGATCGGCGCACAGGGTCAAGGTCATCATCGGGCGAACTGACATCCTGTCATCTTCTCCTGCTGCCACTATTTTTTTAACTGCGCCAACCGTCAAAATTGCCACCTGTGGTGGATTAATAATCGCGGTGAACCGTTCTATACCAAACATACCCAGATTCGAAAGAGTAAAAGAGCCATCTACTACATCTTCGGGACGCAACTTGCCTTGCCTGGCTTGTTCAACCATCTTCTCAATCTCTTGTGCCACTTGAAGTAAACCTTTTTGCTCTATATGTCGTACAACTGGCACGATCAATCCTTGCTCCAGCGCAACTGCAATACCCAAATTAACCGTGCCTAATAGCATAATCTGCTCTCCCTGTTCATTGGATTGATACCAGGCATTTAGATAAGGGTGTCGCATAAGCGCCCAGCCACAGATTTTTGCCACAATAGCCGTCAGACTGATTCGAGCTCCTTCTAGTCTTTGCTGATTGACTCTGTTGCGCAGGTTCTCCATTGCACTAACATCCACTTGAATCTCCAAATGAATATGTGGTATCTCTTGGGAACTTTTTTGTAGTCGCTGTGCGACTGTCTTCTGGATACCATTTAATGACAGCACTTGTTTGATCAGGGGCTTTGCCTGTTCAACGATATTTGGCCGCACAATCTCCATCGGCGGTGTTGTAACAGGTTCTACATCACTGACTATTTTCTCGGGAGGCATAGAAGCTCTCCCTTCGTGATAACGTTCAACATCCCAACTTTGCACCCGTCCGCGTGGGCCGCTCCCTGTTACCTGTTCTAATTCAACGCCAAGCTCGCGCGCAAGTCTGCGAGCCGCCGGTGCCGCTCGCACCTTTGCCCCTCTCTCGGCAATCGCTGCCTCTACATCCTTCGTAGTAATCCGCCCACTTGGTCCACTACCCTTGACTTCATCGAGTGAAAGGCCAGCTTCTTTCGCCATCCGCTCGGCTACGGGGGTAATTTTAAGAGTTGTTGAGATTTCTTTTTGAGATGATTGTGGAGAAGCAACTGGTACTGAAATATTTTTATCATCGTAAGATGGAGTAAGCGTTGCTTCATCAGGGGAAAGAATATAAGCAATCACAGCTGTTACTGGCACTATATCTCCTTCTTCGTACTGCAATTCAGTCAATATTCCACTAACAGGTGCTTCTATATCCATATTTACTTTATCCGTAGTCACTTCGGCTATTGGATCACCTGCTTCAACCACATCTCCCGCTTTCTTGATCCAGCGAATAATTTGAGCGCTTTCTTGGGTGAAGCCAAATTTAGGCATAATGACTTCGTGTGCCATTTTTCACCTTTCACATCTTCAGTTGCGCTAAAGTACGCGCTTCCTCAACAATATTTTCAACCTGTGGAACAGCGTGATATTCCAAATTACGATTATATGGAATCGGAATATCAAGCCCTGCCAGCCGACGAATTGGAGCCTCTAAGTAGTCAAAAGCCTGACTCTCGGCAATTCGAGCAGCAATTTCACCACCAAAGCCACCCATCTTGACTGCCTCATGGACAATAAGGACTTTGCCGGTTTTTGCTACTGATTCGAGAATTGGTTGATCATCTAATGGACGCAATGTGCGTGGGTCAATGACTTCTACATCAATACCTTCAGCCTCAAGCTTTTCTGCTGCTTCGAGCGCCCGCTGTACCATGATAGAAGTCGCTACAATCGTGAGATCTTTTCCTCGCCTCACCACCTCACTCTTACCCAGTGGTACGCGATAAATCTCTGACGGCACTGGCCCTTTAACTTTATATAGCAGTTTGTGCTCGACAAAAATCACTGGGTTGTCATCTTCAATTGAGGAGATTAACAACCCTTTTGCATCATAAGGCGTGCTTGGCATCACTACTTTCAATCCTGGCACATGCACAAACCAGTTTTCAAGGCTCTCAGAGTGCTGCGCAGCGGCACCTGTCCCGGAACCTGCAGGCATCCGCAACACGAACGGTACCTTAGCTTTACCGCCAAACATAAAACGAATCTTAGCAGCCTGTAGCACTAACTGTTCCATACTCAGGGTGACAAAATCCATGAATTGAATCTCTCCTACTGGGCGAAACCCAGTTAATGCTGCCCCAATACAAGCGCCTGCAATCCCTGCCTCTGATATAGGTGTATCTATAACTCGATCCTCACCGAATTGCTCAATAAGCCCAGCCGTGGCACCAAATGCACCTCCATATACACCAATATCTTCTCCAATCAGGAATACCGACGGATCCTCGCTCATTTTCTGAAGCAGGGCTTCCCGTATGGCTTCAACGTAGGTGATTTCACGCATAGACGCCTTCCATAATGGTATTCAAGTTCGGTTCGGGGCAGGCATTCGCAAATGCCACTGCTTCTTCAATAACTGATCGGGCTCGCTCGATAATTTGTTTATGCTCTGCTTCACTTAAGTTTAACAAACGAGCCAAATGTTGAATCGGGTCACGCTCTTGCCATTCCTTGACTTCATTGCGAGTGCGATATGCTTGCCGATCACTCTTAGAATGTCCTTTCCACCGATATGTCAGTGCTTCCACTAAACTTGGGCCTTCACCATTTCGTGCTTTTGTTGCTACCGCACGAATAGCATCATACACAGCGAGCACATCATTGCCATCAATTGTCACGCCTGAAATTCCATACGCTGATGCCCTCTGGCTGATATGGCGAATATTAAATGCTTTCTTCACCGGCATAGACATTGCGTATTGATTATTCTCACATAGATAGACAACTGGTAAGTTCCAGATGCTTGCCATGTTAAGGGATTCATGAAAAGCTCCTTCGTTAGCTGCACCATCTCCAAAGATTGTCAAACATACCTGTTTTGTCTGGCGTTTCTTGATGCTTAAGCCAACTCCAACAGAAATTGGAATCCCTCCCCCAACTATCCCATTTGCACCCAGGTTGTTTTTTTCTATGTTTGCAATGTGCATTGAACCACCTCGACCACGGCAATAACCTGTTTCTTTGCCCAGAAATTCAGCCATCATTAAGTTGACATCACCCCCCCACGCCAGGCAGTGACCGTGCCCACGGTGATGATTGAGCAGATAATCTCCCTCTTCCATTCCAGAACATGCACCTACTGCTACACCTTCCTGTCCAATTGAGAGGTGCATCGTTCCATGGACCAACCCGCGCGCAAATAAGTCCTCTGCTTTTTCTTCAAAAGCTCGTATGACGTTCATCTTGAACAACCATTCTCGTAGACGATCCTTGCCTAATTTGGCAATCAATTGCTCATGATTCGGCTGATAAATCTCTGTTTGTGTTGTCGGGATTGCTACTCCCATAAGAGCTAACCGCCTTTCTCAGTATTAATAACTCACCTTACGCAGCCAATTGAACGGGATTGAGTTCCCGAAGAGCAGCGTAAGCCGATTGGATAGCGCGTACGTACAATTTTGATTTGAGAGCAAAGTGATTGAGTTTGGTGTTGCCTTTGAGCAGTT
>DAOTYY010000129.1:0-18878 GCA_034434695.1 Anaerolineaceae bacterium | reverse complement strand
CCTAACGCCAACTGCCGCCGCAGCGTCTCCTTCAAGGCAGGGGACAGCGCAGGGGGAACGACCCCCGCAGCGGCGGTGAAGAGGAGCAGTCGAGGCATGGACGTTCGTGCGAGCCACATAGATAGAACAAGCATTCTGTTACATTATAGAACATACTTTCTGTTTTGTCAAGGGGTTTTACTGCACTTTTTTGCAGCATTTTGTGCAGATTGTTGCAGCCGCTGGTGCAAATTTGCGCTTTATGCGGGGGTTTGCTGCACTTTTTTGCAGCGTTTTGTGCAGATTTTTGTAGCCGCCGGTGCAAATTTGCGCTTTATCCAAGGGTTTGCTGCACTTTTTTGCAGTATTTTGTGCAGATTCTTGCAGCCGCCTGAGCAAAGACTTGCACTTTCTCAAGGGGTTCGAAAAAAGCACACAAATCCTACTGAAGTTGGGACATGAGTTCGGACAAAAGGAAAGAGAGAAGCCTCAAGAATTGGCCGCAGAGCAGGTGAATTTCGTCATCCGGCTGAACCTGGGCAGCCACCCTGCCAAGTTCTGGGATGCAGACGGCCGGGAAGCGGCGCTATCCATTTCACCGGGCGAAACCGTGATCCATCCTCAGGTGTGGTACAAGGGTCAGGTCTGTGTGAACCTGATCGGCATCCGGAACAGGGGTTTCGCTCAACCTCTATGGGGCATGACCAGCCTGGAGGCTCAGCAAGGACTGCGCATTTACCTGGCGCGCATGAAAATAGACGAGAGCTTCCGCAATCTGAAAAGCCTGCTGGGCATGACTAAACTATGGTCGCTCCCGCCCGGGCAATGGCAGATCATCTTTGGCAGCGCCTTGGCTTCATTCACCACCCTGGTTCAGCACCCTGTCCCATCTCATGTCTAAACTTCAGAACAAAGACTTGACTATTTGGATTTTTTTAGTAAAATTATGTCAAATAGTATCCCCTCCCCTATGGGGGGGGAGGAGGTTGCCATGAGGGAGCGAGAGAATATTATTCGGCGACTGAAAACCGCGGAGGGTCACCTGCGCGGCGTTCAGCGTATGGTAGAGGAAGATGCGTATTGTATTGATGTCATTCGTCAGATACAGGCGGTCCAGTCTGCGTTGAATAAAATTAGCTCACTGATACTTGATCAGCATCTTAATTCTTGCCTCGTCACGGCAGTACAGGGTGAGGACCCGGTAGAGCGAGAACGCGTGCTGCATGAAATTGTGGATGTTTTTGAGGCGGCTTCCCGTGCTTGAAAAATCTATTTACTTTACCTTTGAAAGAAAGGATTTACCTTATGCAAACAATCACCTATTCCATTCCAAATATTTCCTGTGCACATTGCGTTCATACAATTGCAATGGAACTCAGAGATTTGGAGGGTGTTCATTCAGTTGAAGTTAGTCTGGAAAAGAAAACTGCTACGGTTGTTTTTGACGCGCCAGCCAGCGAGGATGCCATTGTTGCGCTATTGAAAGAGATTAATTACCCGCCCAGTCTCGCGTCGTCTGGATAAGCAATTGTTCTGACCAGACAACCTACACTGATCAGGTCTTTAGAGGTGAGAATAGGATATTCGTGCGATGTCAGATGTAAGACAAATAACGTTACCGATTACTGGAATGACGTGCGCAAACTGTGTAGCGACGGTTGAGCGTAATTTGAAAAGGTTAAACGGCGTACAAGATGTATCGGTTAATTTATCATCCGAGCGCGCGACGGTGATTTTTGATCCATTGCTGGTAAAGCTTCCAGACTTAATCGGGAGAGTAGAGCGCGCTGGCTATGGAGTTGCCAGAGGGGAAGCCAGCTTAAGCATTCGTCGAATGAGCGATGATAATGATGCTCGTCGGTTGGAGAAGGCCTTATCTTCACTCGAAGGCGTGCTTGAAGCGCAGATTAGCTTTGTTTCGGAAAAAGCATATATCCGTTACATTCCTACGATGATCAGTCAAGCAGAGCTGCGTAGAGCAATTGCCTCTGCTGGTTTTGAAGTGGTTGAAGCGGGCGGCGGGGATGACGATGCGGAAGCCCGTGCCCGGCAAGCGGAGATTAACCAGCAGCGTCGTTACCTGATCGTTGGCCTGTTATTCACAAGCCCGTTGTTTTTACTTGCTATGGGGCGCGATCTTGGTTTGTTTCCTGAGATGCTGGTTCATGCTACATGGTTGAATTGGTTGATGCTGGTATTGGCAACACCAGTACAGTTTTATGTTGGTTGGCAGTACTATGTTGGAGCATACAAGTCCTTGCGTAATCGGTCTGCCAATATGGATGTGTTGGTGGCGATGGGGTCATCGGCAGCCTATTTTTATTCACTTCCCGTGACGTTTGGTTTGCTTTCAGGGCATGTCTATTTTGAAACGGCGGCGGTGATCATTACCCTGATCAAACTGGGTAAGTTTCTGGAAGCGCGTGCAAAAGGGCGTACTAGTGAAGCTATCAAGAAACTAATGGGGTTGCAAGCGAAGACGGCGCGCATCGTGCGAGCAGGGCAGGAACTGGAAGTTCCGGTGGAAGAAGTAAGGGTCGGCGATATTGTGATGGTCCGTCCCGGCGAAAAGATTGCTGTGGATGGTGTGGTTATTGAAGGCCGCTCAGCAGTGGATGAAGCGATGCTCACTGGCGAGTCGCTGCCGGTAGAGAAGGGCCCGGGCGATACGGTTATCGGGGCAACACTGAACAAGCTTGGGCTACTTAAGTTTGAAGCAACACGGGTTGGCAAAGAAACCGCGCTTGCCCAGATTATCCGTCTGGTCGAAGAGGCACAAGCCAGCAAAGCGCCGATTCAAAAACTGGCTGACAGCATCTCAGCGGTGTTTGTTCCTGTTGTAATTCTGATTGCACTGACCACTTTTACGGTGTGGTATTTTCTGATTCCATTGCCTTCAGACTCGCAAGAGAGTGCATTCACCCGCGCCTTAATTAACATGGTTGCAGTGCTGGTGATTGCCTGTCCCTGCGCGATGGGACTGGCAACGCCTACGGCGGTGATGGTAGGCAGCGGTAAAGGCACCGAGCTTGGGATTCTATTCAAGAGCGGCGAGGCATTAGAACGCGCCGGGCGTTTAACGACTGTTGTATTGGACAAAACCGGCACAATCACACGTGGACAGCCAAAAGTTACGGATGTCGTCGTTCGTGAGTTTGCTGCTGGTGAGGATGAATTGCTGAGACTGGCGGCTTCAGTTGAGAAGGGCAGTGAGCACCCGCTGGGTGAAGCGATCTTTGCCGAGGCTGGAGAACGCGGGCTAACACTGGTTGAGCCACAGGGCTTCCGCGCGGCGGCAGGGCAGGGTGTAATGGCAGTTGTAGATGGTCATGAAGTTCTGATCGGCAACCTGCGTATGATTGAAGCATATCAGTTAGCATTGAATGGGCTGGATTCAGAACTTCAACGATTGCAAAGTGAAGCCAAAACGGTTGTACTGGTGGCATTGAATGGCGTGGTACGCGGTGTTATAGGCATAGCTGACACAGTCAAAGAGGGGTCAGTGGAGGCGGTTCGCCGCTTGCGTGAGATGGGTTTGAAAGTGGTGATGATCACGGGGGACAACCAGCAAACTGCGCGGGCGATTGCCCGCCAAGTGAATGTAGATATTGTGCTGGCAGAAGTTTTACCAGGTAATAAGGCGATGGAAGTAAAGAAACTGCAAGACAATGGGGAAGTTGTGGCGATGGTGGGCGATGGCATCAACGACGCACCGGCGCTGGCGCAGGCGGATGTGGGGATTGCAATTGGCAGTGGCACCGATGTGGCAATGGCATCGGCGCCGGTGGTATTGATCAGCGGTGATTTAAGGGGTGTGGTACGGGCGATCCAGCTTTCACGCCGCACACTGCAAACTATCAAACAAAATCTGTTCTGGGCATTTTTCTACAATGTGGTTTTGATCCCAGCGGCTGCGTTAGGACTGATGAATCCAATGCTAGCAGCGCTGGCAATGGCATTCAGCAGTGTTTTTGTAGTGACCAATAGTTTGCGGTTGCGCAAATTTCGAGCAGCTTAAGGCTAATATCGTCGCTAGATTTCCAGGCGATAAACACGGTAACGCTTGTAAAGGGTGGCGCCAAAGCGTTTTGCCAGAACGGGTGTGCGCGGGTTGTCCGCAGATGTCAGCGAAAAGTCCAGCCATTCGTAGTTTCGCTCTCGCGCTCGCCGCAGCATTTCGTCGAATAAGAGGATGACTGCACCGCTGCCCCAATACTCTGGCAGAATCAGAATACTTTTGATGGTCAGGCAATGAATCGGCTGACGTTGATATTTCCATAATTTTGGATAATCCCATGGTGTGCATAGCCCATTGACCTGAATGAAAATCTCATTCAGGTTGGGTAGTCCTGGAAACCACCCGATGGTTTTTCCATCTGCTTCGGCAAACAATACCAGTTCTGGGTCAGCGATCTTGCGAAATGGTGCCAGGTTTTCGAAAACTACCTCGCGCTGCCAGGGACGATGATCAGGAAGATGCGAAAGCGAGCGGTTAAGCAAGATATAAACGCGCTCCAGTTCGTCTCTCCAACGAGTCAGGTTGGCAGGTCGAATCAAGATGTTTTTGCGCCGGCGCACGCGTTCTGCCATTTGTGCGAGTTCTCGAAAGATGGGTCTGTCCTGTGTGATGTCGAGGGCAAAAGCCAGATTGTCGCCGCGTGCTGGGGTGAAGCCATAGCGCTCAACAAATTCGAGGTAATAAGGGGGCGTGTGCCCGCACATTAAAGCTGGTGGACGATCACGCCCTTCTACCAAAATGCCATATCCATCTTCGTAATCCAGATTGAAAGGTCCAGCCAGAGAGGTCAATCCGCGTGCGGATGCCCAATGGATAGCGCGTTCAAGCAGAGCTTCCATCACTGTATAATCCTCAATGAAGTTAAAGAAACCAAAGATGGCTTCCCTGCGCCCGGTTTCCTCATTGGTCTTGTGATCTTCAGCGATGCAAATCGTGCCAACAGGTTCGCGATTCCGCCATGCAATAAAATATTTTGCTGTGCCACGCTTGAAGAAAACTCCGCGTCGGGGATCAATGCGTTTTCTTAGGTCTGGTAATAGCGGTGGCACCCACAAGGGGTCGTTTTTGTAAATTTTCCAGGGAAAGGTCAAAAACGTTTTCTGATCCTGACGGTTGAGCACTGGAAGAACCTGGATTTCACTCATATAGACTCCTGTTTATGAGCCAGACGGCGCTCTTCGAGTTCTTGGACGATGCGGGCGTGTGTCTGACGATTAAGCGGGTAGGCAATGGCAAAGATAATCCCAATAGTCAACAATAGGGCTGGCAGCGGGCCGATGACCAGCCGGATACCCAGCAGGGCGCTTGCCGGTTGCCGGACAGCATTTGGGGTATATCCGGCTGCATCCAGAATAAGTAATGCCATAGGAATAGCAATTGAGGAAGCAATTTTCTGTGCCAGTGTGACCAGGCTGTAGAACATGCCTTCGTGACGGGTACCGGTCTGGTATTCATCCCATTCAATGGCGTCCGGCAGGATAGACCAGGGTAGCACGTGTGCCGCGCTGACACCAATGCCTGCCAGGACGCACAGGAAAAAAATCATCTGCAAAGGCACTGAAGCATTGATCGAAATCAAAATGAGCTGAACAACTGCCCAAAACGCCACTCCAACACCATACGCCAGGCGTTTATTCAAACGGCGTGCTGCCCATTCCCAAAGCGGCAAAGCCAGAATAGCAGTGATAAAAATGGCAGCCATTATAGCATCACTTTGTTCCTCGCGCTGAAGCACATACTTGATGAAATACAGCAGCGTGGCTTGCAAGATGTCAATAGAAACCCAGGTGATCAGGAAGATGATTGCACCGAAAACAAAGGGGCGGTTCTTTACTGCTGCACGCAGCGAATCACGTAATTTGGGCTGCTCCAGCTCAAGATATTCTGCTCGTTCCCGTGTGCTGAAAAAGACGATAAGCAAAGGCGCGGCACTAGCAAAGCCAAAAATAGTACCCATCAGCAGCACGCGCGGGGCGTTCTCGGGTCGGAAGGTGCCGATAATCGCCAGAGGCACGGTGAAAGCAATCAGACTGCCAAGGATGGAGAAAAACATGCGATAGCTGGTCAGCGCAGTGCGTTCGTCATAATTAGATGTCAATTCAGGCGTCAGAGCAAAATAGGGCATGTACACAAAGGTTGCAGCTACATCAAAGATAACATATACGCTGGCATAATAAATCGCTAGCGCCAGATGGCTCTCAAAGGGTGGACGCATCCACATCAGAAGGTACGCCAAGGCAAAGGGTAAAGCACCAAAAAGCAAGAACGGGCGTCGTCTTCCCCAACGTGTGCGCGCCCGGTCAGAAAAATGCCCGATGAGCGGGTCGTTAACATAATCCCAGCTCCGCCCGATAAAAATGGCAATGGCTGCAACAGACGGTGAAACACCAACCACATCGGTCAGGAAAATGGCAAAATAGGCGCCGATAATGGTAAGCGTGAGACTGAAACCAATGTCCCCCATCCCATACAGGACTTTGACTCGGCGGGAAAGGTGCTCAGACATGCAGGGTTCCTTTCAGTTGCGGATAGCGATGCTCTATAAATCATTTTACAGCTTTCCACTGATTTTGTTATATCCGATTTTCCTTGTGTTTGATTCGGGGAATTGTTCAGCAAAAAGTCTCCTGCGGGCTTACAATCCGCAGGAGGGTGGCAGAGCGATGTTATCTCGTTGTTAGATTTTATATAAATTTTCGTTGGGCTGTTTTCAACCGATAAAATGCTTTGATTGTCAGCCAGATGAGCGGTAAAATCAATGTGCTACAGAACAACGTGGGTGTATAAACTAGGGCAAGTTTTTCGATACGTACGGAAAAACGCGCTGAGTCGCCTGCCAATCCGGCATCATAGGGACGCAGACGCAGGAAATATAATCCATCATTGGGAGCGATCCAGTCTAGTTGCACTGGTTGCCCAAAGTCGGTGGGTTTGTTTTCGCCCAACAACGTGTAGCCGTTGTTATCGTAAAGTTGAATACTAATGGCGGTCACTTCGTTGTCAGGTGTGACGCTGATGCGATAGGATTTGCCGGATTCGGCAGGAAACACCACCCAGTCTTCATCACCGATTCCACAGATGTTATGTTCCTGTGAAATACCAATATCTAGAGGGGTGGCATCCAACCACTGATCATCGCCAGAAGCTGTGGCGTCAAATGGATCTTCCTGACAGGTTTCTTTGACTTGTGTGATTGCTTCCGGTTGATCAGGGTAGGCTTCCTGATTGCCTTTGTGGTCTACACCGCGCAGGCGGAACTCGTAGTGATGTCCTTGCTCACCCATGAAAAGCGTTTGCCGCATCTGAGCTGATAATGGACGTTTCCAGTCCTGCCATTCTGAATTGTTATCGCGGAACTGGATTTCAAAACGCTCTAGATCATCCGCGCCATCCATGACTTCCCACTGCAAGATAAAAGCTGTGCTATCCATTTCTGCTTTCAATGGTAAAAGATGGGTGACGGGTGGTTCATCAGCATGGATGACGGAAAAGTTGAGCATTGCCTGACTTTCACCGACGGGATTGCGCGCCCATACCAGCAATGTGTAATCACCCGCTGGCAGCTTGCCGACCGTCCAGTTTAGCGCATCCGTCCACTCCATCACACGGTAAAAACCAGTTGGACCGTTCAGTTCGGCGCGGTATTCTTCGCCAACATGTTTCCCTTTCCATGTAAGGGTTATTTCATCCTGGTCGGTGGGCGGCAAGTCAGCCGCGTTGTGTGGTGCAGCCAGTTGGGGAGGTTCGGGTAATGGGGGGCGCTGTTGCACTTGAAAAGAAGCAACACGATTTGCCTTAATTGGATTGTCGTCAAGGTTATCATCATCTGACAAGAAAAGCTCTTCCTCGCCGCCAAAACTGGCTTCTGTGAACAATCTTAACATAACCTGGTTGCCCACCTTAATCGACTCAATGTCATTCGGCTTGATTTCTAGATTGTCCATAGTTGCGTAATCGCCGGGGTCGTACACCTGGCAATGACCGCTGAAACCGGCATCGCTGTAAAGGGCAACCTGATCTGAGGTGGGATTACAGATTGCGGGTGTTTGGGTTGGAGGATTACAAGGATATTGATTTTCCAGCAGCCGGTAGCCTGGTTTGCCCTCGGCAAGGCGTCCGGCGGTATCCTGAATACGCAAAGCCAGCATAAACGGACCGACCGGGATGCCTGCCTCACAAATATTGACGGTAAAATCAAAAGGATTTTTTGTCTGAGTCGCTCCAAGCTGATGCCAGTTACCATCCCAAGTAACCAACACCTGAAAAGACTCGATAGCGTTATCATCCTCGCCGTGCCCGCGAATGCGCATTTCCGGAGCGGTGATTTTCGCACCTGCTTTAGGCGCGTCGAGGGTACCGGTGGGAGGGCTGTCATCTCCATTCATTGAGGTCAGCCAGTTGCCGGGTATACACTCTTTGCCGTAATTGGGGAAGGCGCGTGCTTCTGTACAGGTACGAGGGCGTCCGCCGTTGATGGGCACATCATCAAAGACGATATCTACCGAGCTGCCCCAGTAGCTGTTGGGGTTGGTATGCACGTGAAAGTGCAAGTGATGAGCTGTGCTTGGACCGGTATCATCCGCATTGCCGATGAACTGTCCCTGATACACTCGCGCCCCGCGTACGCGCAGTGCCGGTGGAATGCTGTCTTGCGCCAGATGATAGTACACCTGATAGGTGGTAGGGTTGGTGGTTGGGTCTTCAATGACCAGAAAGTTGCCAGCTTCGGAATATCCATTCGGATATCGCCAAACAGCATATTTGACATAGCCGGCTTTTGCTGCTACGACCGGAAACATTGTGCCGTCGGCAAAATCGAACGCATATAGGCAGGTGGATGGACAGGTTTTATAAGTGAATACATGTCCGATACTGCCGCTGACGCGCACTTTGCGCCCGGCTGGCCAGGGTAACTTATAGCCTCGATAGACCGGGTGATCTTTAGGTTCAGCTTGACGGTCGGGCAGGTAGCGTGCGCGCAGGTCTGCACTGAGCATATTCTTTGGAACCTGGTTCAATTGTTCCACCCAATCGGCATCTGCCTGCAAAACAATCTTCCAGTGGCTGTTGCCATTGTCCCCTGTAACACGCTTGGCGATTGCAAGCCCAGCTTCGCCGGGAATGATTTCACTGGTTTCCTGGTCAACCAGTCCCAGCCAGAGCAGAGCCAAGTTCCCGTCGGCAGAAAATTGTGCCTGGTCAATGAAGACGCGGTAGATCAGGAAAGTCAGGATGTCCTGACGCCCCTGAACGGTTTTTTGCAATTCTGCTTCAATCTCATTCAATCTCGGGTCAGGGACGGGAGTGGATGTTGTTCTAAAGGTTTTGGGCTGAGGTTTTGTGAGAAGCTCAGGAATGCCGCAACCACTCAGCAGGGCGCTTAGGGTTAAGGATAGAAAAAATAGGAAAAGAAATGAGATGTTATGAATTTTGTGACTATCCATGTGTCACCGCTCCGCTAGCGGAGCGGTGCAGGATGTGTGCCAGACCTTTACTGATCAGGATATCTTTTTCTGTGTTATTGGGTTGGTTAAGAAGGGTGGGGACAAGGGTTATTTTTCCCTGTTTGATTCTTCTGTTGCCAGTCGATAACCAACACGCCCCCGGTTGAGGATGAGCTTTGGACTTGCTGGGTCTTCTTCCATTTTCTGGCGCAAGATGAAGATCAAATGTTTGATGCGGTTTTGAACCTTGTCATTGTTTTCTACCCAGACTTCCTGAGCGATGGTATCGTTGCTGACTACATGAGGAGCATGACGCGCCAGAACTGAAAGGACGGCAAGCGCCCGACCGGGTAAATCAACGCTTTTACCACGGTAGGTGACCTCACCAGCCTGCAAGTTAATCTGTAATGCCACTTTTGGGAAGTAAAAAGAAGTGCTGATTTGCACCGCGTCATTACGCTGCAAAACTCGTTGAACGCGGGCAACGAGCTCCGCTGGATGAAAAGGTTTTGTCAGGTAATCTTCCGCGCCAACCTGAAATCCTCGTACAACAGCGTCCTTACTACTGATAGCTGAAATGATGATAACAGGGGCTGTGGTAATCCTTCGCAACTGCTGATAAATTTCCCAACCGTCCATCATTGGCATCATTAAATCAAGTAGAATAATATCTGGATGAACTTTATTGCATTTTTGTATGGCTTCTTCACCGCTGGTCGCCCCGATCACGTCCAATCCTGCCCTCATCATGACCGATTTTAGCAGTAACATACTTTGAACTTCGTCGTCAATAATCAGAACGCGTTTGCGCTCAGTTGATTCCAGTTGGTCGAGGTCTATCCCGTATCCAGCAGTTGTCAGAATGGTTGTTGTCATGGGCGATACTTCCATTGAGCCTCACTTTCCCGCTATAAATAAAAATAAGGCCCTTATCTTTGGGTGTGATTTCTGGTAGCACTTATTTGCTCTGGTATCATTATAACGAGGTTTGTTCATGGTTTTCAATCAGTGTTGCAAAGATGCAACGTTTAAGGGCATGCGGGTTTCTAAAAAGCCACAGAATGGACATTGAAGCCATAATCAGAAGGGAGTGGTAAGATGATTAATGAAATAGAGATTGTGATTCGCTTGCTGGTAGCAGGCGCGTTGGCGGCGCTGGTTGGTTTGGAACGTGAGCGTCAGGGACAACCGGCTGGCTTGAGGACGCATATCATTGTGGTAGCGGGTGCGTCCCTAGCGATGTCATTGTCCATCAACCTGGCAATGCAGTTTCGTCCACTAGTACCTAACGGTGACCCGGCACGATTGGCAGCGCAGGTGATCTCGGGCATTGGCTTTCTGGGTGCAGGTGCAATTCTGCGTTTTGGAGCCAGTATCAAGGGCTTGACTACCGCCGCATCTCTTTGGACGATGGCGATTGTCGGACTGGTAGTAGGAGCGGGATACTATGTCCCGGCTGCAGCGGCGACCGTATTACTGCTGGTGGCTTTGACCATTTTGAATATGTTGGAACACCGCCTGCTTCAGCCATTTGTGACCATGGTGTTATTGATCAGTGCAGAGGATCGCAAAGGGCTGGTACAAGAGATTCGTCAAGTTCTGGTGCAAAATACCAGCGAGGTTGGTCCATTCACCATTGACACCAACCTGAGGCGTAAACGCGTAAAAATTGAGACGATCGTCAAGGTGAAAGAGGGAGCGCAGCTAGATAGCCTGCGCGCTGATCTGGCACAGGTGCCGGGCGTTTCAGCTTTCAAATTGAGCTGATCCCCCTTTTTGCTGATGAGGAATGTCTGTGGAATGTTTTGTGGTTTCTTGACTTGAAGTAGATTAGGTTATAATGTTATCATTCTGTGCAGGAGACAGGAAATGAGTACATTACGGATTGGTGACCTTGCGCCTGATTTTACCTTGCCCAGCCATCTGGATCAACCGGTCACCTTGAGCAGTTTGCGCGGCAAAACGGTGGTGCTGGCTTTCTTTCCTCTTGCCTGGACGCCAATATGAACGAGCCAGATCCCTTCATACCAGGCAAATTTGCCTTTGTTTGAAGGGATGAATGTCCAGGTTCTGGGCATCAGTGTTGATCATATTCCTTGCTTGAAAGCCTGGGCGGAAAGCCTGGGTGGGATTACTTATCCATTGTTGAGTGATTTCTGGCCGCATGGTGCGGTGGCGATGAAATACGGTGTACTGCGTTCCGAAGGTTACACGGAACGGGCAATCTTTATTATTGACCCCGCAGGGGTCATTCGCTATATTGATATTCATGATATTGATGATCAGCCTAGCAACGAAGTGCTTTTTGAGGAGCTTGCGAAAATCAGCCCGCAAGCCAGGAAAGTTGTAGAACAACGGCGATCAGTGAGCGGCGGAGTACAGGATTTGCCCCATGGGGGTGTTGTCATGTATTGTACATCCTGGTGTCCAAGTTGTCGCAATGCCCGCGCCTGGCTGAAAGAACATAACATTCCTTATAGTGAGGTGGATATCGAACGGACGCCGGGCGCTGCAGCTCAAGTGCGTAAATGGGCGAACGGCAATCAGACCACACCGACCTTTGATATTAATGGCACGATTGTGGTTGATTTTGACGTGGCTCGCCTGACAGAGCTGCTTCTCAAAAAATAATCCTTTGTTTTGGAATGACAATGACGAGTGAGGAAGAGAATCACCCAACGCAAAACGAATCCATTGAAGAAGAGCAAGTATTCTTAAATGAGCATCAGATAGATACAGGAGAGGATGAGGAGGAGAGCGGCGAGGTTTCGCCGCTCAAGATTGCTCTGGCGACCACCGCTGTTGTTGCCATTCTGGTGTTTTTGGGCTGGTTGTATTCGCCGATCTTTTTGTCCTGGGCAGGAAATCTACGCGTTCTAACAGCAACGATGGTAGCCGCAACATCCACCCGGCATCCCACACGCACACCGACGGTTACCGTAACGTCCTCACCCACACCAATGCCCACAAATACCCCTTACCCGCCTTCTTCGTTCGAGGTGGACGCTGCTGATTTAGTACCGTCACTGGCAGGGGTGGAAGGGAAAGTGATTGTGCTTAACGATAACAATGCACTGACACCTCAGCCGGATTTTAGCAATCCAGCCTGGGTTACCTCTGATAAAATAGCCGCAGACCTTGGGGTTCTGATTGATGAACCTTTCCATGCCACGTTTGGCGCTGGCTTGGCGCTCTGGCAGATGGATCGTCCTTTGCCCCCCGGTTTATATGAGCTATATGTCCTCGATACGCTTTACAGCTCGGCGGGCACGTTAGATTTTCAGGTGCGTTTGGGAGAACGTCCGCTGCAACCTTTGGCGGGTGTCTCACGTGTTCAGTACCGCTCAACCCGAAGTGAGCCAGTACAGGTTGACAACCTGTGGCACAGTATTGGCATGTATTATGTGGATTCGCCGGATATCCTTTCAATCTTTACACAATGGGATACGCGCGATGAGCGGACTGTGGTGGCGGTTGATCGGGTGTTAATTGTGCCGTTGCCTGAAACCGATCTGGTCTTATTGAAGGCTCTGCCGGCTGACCGGGTGAAATATTTTCTCGATGATGTTGCCGCGCGCATAGAAGGGGTGGAGTATCAGGTACCGCGTACCGATCGGGTTGCTTGGGGGAATTCATTTCAAATTATTGCCAATCCTGATCAGGATGTGAGAGTTTCCTGGGAAATGCAAGATGCCGTGCCAGTCGGCGTCTATGAAGTTGCGGTATGGGTGCCGGAGATGCAGGGAAACGCGACCGTTACTTATAAGGCACTGGCAAATGGTAATGAGCTGATCCGTACAGATGGTACAACTGTAATCACTAGCCCGCAGGGAAAATATCCTGGCGGGTCATGGGTTTTGTTAGGAGCGTGGGAGTTACCGTTGTTATATGCGCCGGGGGCGCCAATTTCACTGGTAATGGAGATCGCAGCTAATACTGCGGGTGAAGCGGCAGTGGATGCGGTCGTTTTCATGCGCTTGCCCGAGAGCGAAACGTCAACCTCTGGTAATTGAACCCGTTTACATTGTTGAAATGGTCAGCTTTCCTGCCACTTCCAGGCACTTAAGTCCGGGATGAGGGTGTATGCGGTCAGGTCTAGCTGGATGGGTGTGACGGAAACATAACCATCTGCCAGTGCGCCAATATCGCTTCCCCGTTCAGCAATGCCGCCTGGCACTTCACCAAAGGTCCAGTAATAGGGGCGACCACGCGGGTCAATCCGCCGGTCAAACTGATTGTGATATACGCGGAGTCCCTGACGGGTGATCTGGATTCCTTTGATTTGATCAGCAGGAAGATACGGCACATTAACATTGAGTAAAACATTAGCCGTCAATCCATATTTCACTGTAGCGCGGGCGATTTTCAGCGCATATTGTGCAGCCGCATTGTAATCGAGCAAGCTAAGGTGATTTTCCGGTGCATCAAGTGAAATTGCAATTGCAGGAATTCCAATAATTGCTGCCTCCATTGCTGCGGTCACCGTACCAGAGTAGGTTACATCATGCCCCAGATTGGCATTTGGATTAATGCCCGAGACAACCAGGTCGAATTTTTCAGGAAAAAAGCCGCAGGTAGCCAGCGCCACGCAGTCGGATGGCGCTCCATCACATGTCCAGGCAGTGCTTCCATCTTCCAGCTTGATCTCGCGGGCACGCAGAGGACGGTCGAGTGTACGCACATGACCTGAAGCAGACCAGTTGTGGTCTGGCGCCAGGATTTCTGTTGTGCCAAGCTGGCGCATTGCTTGGGCGAGCGCCAGTAAACCAGGGGCAAGAACGCCGTCATCATTTGTAACTAAAATGTGCATCTAACTGTTCTCCGAATCGCAGATTTGGCAGGTCGGGAGAGCTGAACGCCCGAGAAGTGATAAATCGCAAATCAAGCTAAATCAAGCTGTAGATTGACCTGTGATACGCTTTTTATATGGCACGCTATTTATAACACAATGTCCTCGTAATGCACTTAAGAGGGCATCAATGCAGAGTTAAACACTGGTAAAGATTGTGTAAACATTTATGTCCGTGGAGTATATCAATGTGATAAATTGGGTTTGGTTCGGGGGTGTTGATGGGCACACTTGCGCGGGTTTCACACACGCATCACCGCCGCTCAGGTTAAGATTTGATTGGTATAATAATACCAATGCGTAAAGGCGCATTTCCCCTTGTGTTTTTTATCATGCTACTGCTGGCAGCTTGTTCGAACCAACGGGCTGAAATAACTTCCGAGTTGCCTTCACAGGCTTCGGCTTATATCCAAATCAGCGGTTCCGACACCATGGTGAACCTGGCGCTGGCATGGGCAGAGCGTTACCAGCAAGAGCATCCTGATGTTCGCATCTCCGTCACAGGCGGCGGTTCGGGGTCGGGTATCTCAGCCTTGATTAATGGTACTGTGGACATTGCCAATGCTTCGCGTGCGATTAAGGAGGAGGAATTACAAAAAGCACAGCAGGCAGGATACAATCCGCAGCAGTTCGTGGTGGCGCGGGATGCAATTGCAGTTATTGTGAACCCGCAAAATCCGGTTTCACAATTGACAATGCAGCAGATTTCGGCGATTTATCGCGGCGAGATTAACAATTGGAAGGAGTTAGGTGGCGAGAATCGCCCAATTGTTCGTCTTTCGCGCGAGACCAACTCTGGAACACACGTTTATTTCCTGGAAACTGTTGTGCGGCTGGGGAATTCAAAGGATAAGACGATTTTTTCCCCAGATACCTTACTGTTGCCTTCATCAGAGGGCATTATTGCTGAAGTGCGTGATAACCCTAATGCCATTGGGTATGATGGATTGGGATACGTTGTTCCAGAAGTAAAGGTCATCGCTGTTGCTCGCGGGCCCGGGGAGCCTTTTGTACTACCTTCAGTGGAGACGGTGAATAATCACAGTTATCCAATTGCACGTGATCTTTACATGTACACTCGTGAGCAGCCAAGAGGCGCCATAAAAGACTATCTGGATTGGGTTGTCTCGAGGGAAGCACAAGAAATCGTGGTCAGTTTAGGGTTTGTCTCACTGGAGCAAAGCGATGTTGGCAGCAAAACAGCAAAACTTGACTGAGCTGGTAATCACTCGTCTGATTCAACTGGCAGGGTATTTGAGCATTCTATTTGTTGGATTGATCTGTATCTTTTTGCTTAAAGAGGGATTGCCTGTGTTGTTTGAGATACCACTGGTCAGGTTTTTACAGACCACATGGTATCCTATTGAAGGTTACTATGGAATCCTGCCGTTGCTGACTGGTTCGTTGATTGTTACGTTAGGTGCCATATTAATTGCCTTGCCGCTTGGTTTGGGAACAGCGATTTTTATCTCAGAAGTGGCGCCGAACTGGGCGAAAGAAATTCTTAAACCGCTGGTGGAACTGCTGGCAGGGATGCCTTCAGTGGTGTTGGGGTTCATTGGTATCTTGGTATTATCGCCATATTTGCGGCGTTTGCTGGATTTACCCACGGGCTTGACTGCCTTGACTGGTTCTTTGTTATTGGGATGGGTGGCGATACCGACAATCGTTTCAGTGGCAGAGGATGCGCTGAACAATGTGCCGCCATCTTACCGTCAGGCAGCCTGGGCTCTAGGTGCCACACAATGGCAGACGATTTGGGGAATTACCTTGCCGGCAGCCCGTTCTGGTGTATTGACGGCTGTTATGCTGGCAGTGGGTCGCGTCATTGGTGAGACAATGGCAGTGATGATGGTAACCGGCAACGCGCCATATATCCCGAGTCTTCTCAAAGTATTTATCTCCCCGATCCGCACCATGACCGCCACAATTGCCTCGGAGATGGGTGAAGTTGCCAAGGGCAGCACGCATTATCAAACACTGTTTTTAATTGGAATTGTTCTGTTTTTGTTTTCTTTGATCATCAATATCATTGCGGTAACGATCAGTTCGCGGCGTCTCAAGCGCTCGGAGAGGTTGCTGTCATAGAAGAATGGGCCATTCTACTATTTTGCTAACACCTAGAAATAAACAGCGGGTTGGCTTTGCCATTCTGGCAATCTGTACAGTTGTTACTGTTCTGCCGATTATTGCATTGGGCGTCTATATTCTTGTGCAAGGGTTGCCAGGTATCAGTTGGGAGTTTATCACTCGTATGCCAAGTGACGGGATGCGCGCTGGAGGGATTCTGCCGGCGATTTTGGGTACCTTTTATTTGACTTTGGGTACTGCATTGTTCTCGATACCCCCTGGGATCGCTGCCGCAATTTATCTGGCAGAATATGCAGGCGACACCCGAGCTACACGCTTGATCCGTATCGCTATGATCAACTTAGCGGGCATTCCCTCGGTGGTATATGGATTGTTCGGCCTGGGGTTGTTTGTGTTGTTTTTACAATTTGGCACCAGTATTCTGGCCGCATCGTTAACGCTTTCCATCATGACCTTGCCTGTGATCATTAGCACTGCGGAGGAAGCTTTGCGTTCGGTGCCGGTCAGTTTTCGTGTGGTGTCTATTTCGCTGGGTGCCAGCAAGTGGCAAACTGTATGGCGGATTGTCCTGCCGCAAGCGTTGCCGGGCGTAATTACCGGGTGTATTCTGGGATTAGAGCGTGCAACAGGTGAAACTGCTCCTATTCTTTTCACTGGCGCAGCATTCTTTTTGCCTCGTTTGCCACAATCACCGTTTGATCCAACAATGGCACTTCCTTATCATTTGTTTGTCATTTCTACCCAAGTGCCGGGAATGCCGGTGAAAATTCAATATGGCACAGTGCTTGTTTTGTTAGTGTTTGTTTTGAGCATGAATCTGATTGCTACGGTGATCCGTTCGCGCGCCCGGGCGCGTCGCCAGTGGTGAGATATGACTGCCAAGATTGTCATCCGAAACCTGAATGTAAACTATCAAGATGGTACGGAGAGCTTGCGCAATATCAACCTAGATATTGAAGAAAACGCTATCACTGTTTTATTCGGTCCTGCGGGTGGGGGAAAGTCCACTTTACTGCGCACGTTGAATCGTCTTAACGATCTAGGGGATTTAGAAACACAATCTGGACAGGTAATTTTTAACGGTGTGAATATTCTCGAGCCGGGAATTGATGTCATCGAGCTGCGGCGCAAAATTGGCATGGTCTTTTCTCGACCAGTGCCGCTTCCGTTAAGCATTTATCAGAATATCAGCTATCCGCTGGAAGTTGCCGGTGTGCACAGCAAAACCCGGCTGGATGAGGCAGTGGAAAAAGCCTTGCGTCAGGCGGTGTTATGGGACGAGGTATATGACCGGCTGAGTGATCCGGCGCACGCACTCTCAGGTGGTCAACAACAGCGTCTGTGTATTGCACGCGTGCTGGCTTTGCAGCCGGAGGTTATCCTGTTGGATGAGCCGACTTCCGCACTCGACCCGATCTCCACAGCTAAAATCGAGGAGTTGCTTTGTGAAATCAGCCGGGAGATCACTGTAATCATCGCGCCTCATAACACCCAGCAAGCGGCGCGCATCGGCGATTATGCAGCTTTCTTTTTGCAGGGGGAACTGATCGAATATGGGGTAGGAAAACACATTTTTACCCGACCAAAAGATAAACGCACACAGGATTACATTGAGGGACGCTTCGGCTAAACGGCTTTGGGTATCGGGCAGTCATTCTTCGATGGTTGAACTGATATGGTATGCGGCGTACTTTTGTGAATGTTGGGGTTGATTAGCCGGCTGGTATCAACAGTGGCAGTTGCTGAAGACTCCTCAAAGATGGGTGATCAGTATTCTGGCACCTATGCCAAGTAGCGTTAGACCACCGGCAACTTCCATGCGCTTGCCGAAAGTTTTTCCAAGTCTGCTACCGGTCAATAACCCAGTTACGGATAACCCCCCAGCGGTCAGACCGATAACGATGGTTGGAAACAGAATAGATGCGCGTAACATTGCCAGACTTAGACCGACTGCAAGCGCGTCAAGGCTTGTGGCGATGCTTAACATGACTAGAAGACTGCCTCTCGAGGGATCGCCGGGAAAGCTTTGCAAGTCTGGTTTCAGTCCCGATCGGATCATACTGATACCGACGTAGCTTAGCAACACGAAGGCTACCCAGTGGTCAAAGATGGCGATTAACTCCACAATGGTATTGCCCATTAACCACCCCAGGGTGGTCATTAAAGATTGGAATAAACCAAAATGAAATGCCAGGCGGAAAATGGCTCGTGGGTTGGTCTTGCCAGTGGTACCGATGCCTAGCGATACAGCGAACGCATCCATTGCGAGACCAAGCGCAATCAACAGGGCAGGAATGATTTCCATGTCGTTTTGGAGCAATTATAAACGGTGCTTGACGAAAGCGGAGCGGAAAAATGGCTATTAATAACTCACCTTACGCAGCCAATTGAACGGGATTGAGTTCCCGAAGAGCAGCGTAAGCCGATTGGATAGCGCGTACGTACAATTTTGATTTGAGAGCAAAGTGATTGAGTTTGGTGTTGCCTTTGAGCAGTT
>DAOTYY010000128.1:0-65846 GCA_034434695.1 Anaerolineaceae bacterium | reverse complement strand
AGCATAGCCCATAATCTGCGAAAATTGGCCGCCTGAATCGACGGCTTTTTTTTCGCTGGTCAAAACGGGTCTTTTTGACCTCTCTTTCCATACCAAAGGGGCTGCCTGAACGTTCTTTACAGACAGCCCCAGTTTTTCATAGTGTTCAAAAAGTCAGATTTGGCGTCTATATACGAAAAATAAGCTGTTTTGCCACCACACATGCGAGGTGATAGAATTTTTTCAAAAGTCCCACTTGTTTGAAAGTGTAACTGAGTTGATAATTTGGTAAAATTATCATGTCTGTAATTCATCACTACTTTCAAAAAGGGTTTATTATGATTGATGAGCCTGTGCACGTAACAGATGCTGCGTTTGAGAAAACGATCTTGCGGTCGCCTATTCCGGTAATTGTTGATTTTTGGGCACCATGGTGCGGTCCGTGTCGGATGGTCGCGCCTGTGTTAGATAAACTGGCAAAGGAATATGCGGGCAAGCTTTTGGTGGCAAAAGTCAATACAGATGAAAATCAAGAATGGGCAAGTAAATATGGGATCCAAAGTATTCCTACCATGCTTTTTATTTCGGGCGGTAAGATTGTTCATCGTCAGGTAGGAGCGCTTCCCGAAGTCATGCTGAGGGAGGCTGTGGATCAGTTTCTTGACGTGGTCAGCAGCTCTTCGTAGATGAATTGATGTTTCGGATATAGCGACACAGCTTATTCGCTGCAACGTTCAATTTTTGCACCAAGGGCAATTAACTTTTCATCCACTCTTTCATATCCTCTATCAATTTGCCCAATGTTTCGGATAACAGAGTTACCCTGAGCAGAAAGAGCTGCCAGTACAAGCGCCATACCCGCGCGAATATCCGGGCTTTCCATTTTTTCCCCATACAATGGTGTAGGACCCTGAACAATACAGCGGTGTGGGTCGCACAACACGATCTGAGCCCCCATTCCAACTAATTTGTCAGTAAAGTACATCCGACTCGGATACATCCAGTCATGAAAAAGAACAGTACCGCGGGATTGAGTTGCAATGACAATGGCAATGCTCATTAGATCAGTTGGGAAAGCAGGCCAGGGCATAACACTAATTTCGGGAATGGCTCCGCCAAGGTCAGGCTCAATTGTCAGCCGCTGATCTTCAGGAACAACAATATCCTCTCCCTCGACAAGCCAATGAACCCCTAATCTTCCTAACACCAGCCGAATCATATCGAGATATTGGTGACCTGCTTTTCTAATCCGAATGCTGCCATGTGTAACCGCGGCTGCACCAATAAAACTAACCACTTCCAGATAGTCTGGACCTATAGTGAATTCCCCGCCATGCAGTTCTTCAACGCCGGTAATACTTAATGTGTTTGAGCCAATATTTTCAATTTTAGCTCCCAGCGCGTTCAGAAAATGGCACAATTCTTGAACGTGCGGTTCAGAGGCAGCATTGCGTATAGTTGATTTTCCGCGAGCAGTTACACATGCCATAATAGCATTCTCAGTTGCGGTAACACTTGCTTCATCTAGAAGAATATCAGCGCCAGTAAGCTGACTAGCTTGAAAATGAAATTTCCGATTGTAGCTGACTTTTGCCCCCAGTTTTTGCAACGCCAGGATGTGCGTGTCTACTCTTCGCCGCCCGATGACATCGCCACCAGGCGGAGGAAGTTGAAGTTCCCCAGAACGAGCGGTCATCGGACCAGCCAGTAAAATTGAGGCGCGAATTTTCTTGCAAAGGTCGGGGTCTAAATCGGCTGGACGCACTTGCTTTGCCTGAACCTTCCATGTATGTTGATCCAAAGTCGTAATTTCTACTCCCAGGCTTTCTATTAGTGCCCTCATTGTCCTGACATCCAGGATATCTGGAATATTTCGCAAAATAACAACTTCTTTTGTCAGCAGGCAGGCAGCTAGCAAGGGTAGTGCAGCGTTTTTGTTACCAGCGGGAGTAACTTCGCCTCTTAATGGCGTTCCGCCTTGAATCAGAAATTTCTCCACGTCCAACCTCCTTGTTTCATGAATCAAGCTGCATCAAGTATACCGCGTCGTACACAAATCTATAAATTGAAGAATTGAGTGTATCATTCCCTGAAAATGGTTAGGCTGTAGAGTCTAGCAGTATGGACATCTCGATGGGGGTATGGACGGGCTGGTGGCATAAAAAATCATTGCAAATATAGGCAGTAGGCTGGCCTTCTTTCAGAGGCCTGTTCTGAAGCAGTGAAGGAGCAGATTCCGTTGTTGGATAGAACGAAATTGCTGCGATCATTCGGGGGCGATAGATTTTCCATAATTCATCCAGCATTGCTTGCATTTGAGGGTGCTCCTGATTTCCCAGAACAACGGCTTGATGAACTGGGCCAAGCGCAAAATCTGCTACACAAAGCCATTGAGCGAATGCGGTTGGGTAATGGGTTGCTGTCTCCATTACTGCAGACAGCATATTCTCAGCCCATATATAGTGGTCGCGGAGGTCTCCGTAGAATGTCAGCATGATTAATGCAGTTGCTGTTAAGGAGTTTCCACAAGGCGTGGGACTATCCTGCAAGTTCTTCGGGCGATATAGCAAGGTCTCATGGTCGTCTCGAGTGTCAAAGAAACCACCCTTTGGATCGGAGAAGTGTGCAATCAGTTCTTGCGCAAGGTTCAATGCTAGAAAGTACCACTCTGGATTAGAGTCAGATTGATAAAGCGATAACAGCGCCAGAATAAAACCAGCATAATCTTCTAGATAGGCATTATGTTTTGCATGCCCATTTCGCCAAGAGCGATACAATTTTCCTGCAGCACACAGGTTGTTTATCAAAAATTGGGCACAATGTATTGCAATGTTTAGGTATTTTGGGTTCCTAAGATAACGTCCCGCTTCCGCAAATGCCATGATGGTTAGAGCGTTCCAGAAAGTCAGAATTTTATCGTCAATAGCTGGAGGAGTGCGTTGATTTCGATAAGCAAGCAAGCGTTTGTGGCAATCATCTAACCACTCCTGAATCGTATTTTCGTCGCCCCCAAATGTTTTAGCTAAGGTAATGTTATCCACTGCGCGCTGCAAAACCACTTTACCTTCCCAGTTGCCCTCGTCGGTAATCTGGTAAGCTGATTGAAACAAGGCATAGTTTTCTTTTAGGATGGTTTTCAATTCGCTTGCAGTCCAAGTATAAAATTTTCCTTCTTCGCCTTCTGAATCGGCATCTAAGCTGCTGTAAAATCCTCCTTCTGGATGCCTTAACTCTCGGGCGATGAATTCCAGTGTGTGTTCACAGATCTGTCGAAACCGATTTTCTTTGCTAATAAGATAAGCGTGTAGATACACTAGAGCAAGTTGGGCATTGTCATAAAGCATTTTTTCAAAGTGGGGTATGTGCCATTGATGATCCACACTGTATCGAGCAAATCCCCCGCCTACAACATCATACATACCACCTTTTGCCATTGCGTCCAACGCATGCAAAGCCATTTGTAGAGCCTTTTGATCACCGCGTGTGGCTCGTCGAAGCAAGAATTCAATGGTCATGGGCTGGGGAAACTTTGGAGCTGTTCCCCATCCTCCATGCTTCCAATCGTATTGTCTTACTAAGTTTTGGACAGCCAGTTCAAGCTGTTGAGTAGATAGCTTGAACTGGGGGGAGCGGTGTTCTATTTGCGATTGGAGATGGTGGTATACTGTATCACCCGTAGCAAGCAATTGTTCTCGATTGTTTTTCCATGCGTCTGCTATTGCTTTGAGGACGTCTCGAAATGATGGCAAGTTGTAACGACGTGTGGGAGGAAAATAAGTGCCAGCAAAAAACGGTTTGAGATCTGGAGTTAGAAAAACTGACATGGGCCATCCGCCTGACCCCGTCATAGCAATGGTCGCAGCCATGTAAATTGTGTCTAGATCAGGGCGTTCTTCACGGTCAACTTTGATATTGACAAAGTGTTTATTCATCAGGGCTGCAATTTCTGGATCTTCAAAAGACTCGCGTTCCATTACATGGCACCAGTGACAGGCTGCATAGCCAATGCTGAGAAAGATGGGTTTATCCTCGCGGAGTGCTTTTTGAAGGGCTTCCTGACACCATGGATACCAGTCTACCGGATTGTTTGCGTGTTGGAGTAAGTAGGGTGAAGTTTCATTTGCAAGTTGATTTGTCATTGAACTCTCCCGATAAGTAAAAACTTGACAATATATATCTGATTATACTTGACTAATTGCAAACAGGGAAATTGACAGTGACTGTTCCAAAACTGATAAACTTGACTGACAACTATCATATCTTGCGATCAGAAACACCTACTATCCCCCAAATCTGGTGGTTTCAACACATATTTACCAAATTTGGAACAATTACAATTAAATTGACAGATGGTTTGTATAAAAAGTTTTGAATCTAGGCGCATCAAATATCCGCTTTAGGTGTATACTGTTTTGGGTGCGGCAATCATTTTTTTATTTCTGGAGGTCTTTATGTTGAAAGTAATGAAAATTGATACGGAATCAAAGTCTGAAGTCAAGCGGTTCATCCAATTTCATTATGATCTTTACAAAGGATGTCCGCAATGGGTACCGCCATTTTGGTCTGATATTGCTTTGATGTTGAATCGTAAGAAGCATCCTTTTTATGAACATTCGGATGCTGATTTCTTTCTAGCAGTGCGTGATGATCGTGTGGTCGGGCGTATAGCCGTAATGGAGAATAAGCCTTTTAATGAGTATCACCGTACAAAGAAAATCCAGTTTTATTTATTTGATGCTGTTAAGGATCAGGAAGTATTTGAAGCATTGTTTGATCAGGCAAGAGCCTGGGGGCGTGAGCGAGGAATGACCGAGATTGTGGGACCGAAAGGTTTTAGCGCTTTTGATGGTTATGGCATCCAAGTTACAGGTTTTGAACATCGCCAAATGATGACGATGATGAACTATAACTACCCGTATTACGGTGAACTGATGGAGCGGATTGGATTTGAGAAAGAAAATGATTTTGTTTCCTGTTATGCTCCAGTAAAGCGGTTCAAATTGCCTGATAAGGCGGCTGAAATCGCGCGCCGTGTTAGGGAGAGAGGAACGTTCAGGATTAAAGGGTTCACGTCTAAGAAAGAGCTGCGGGAGTGGGCTTGGCGAATTGGCGAGACATATAATAGGACATTTGTGAATAACTGGGAATATTACCCACTTAGCCGAAACGAAGTTAAGACCCTTGTGGACACACTTTTAGTAATTGCTGATCCAAAATTCATTAAACTCATAATGTACAAAGATGATATAGTCGGTTTTATTTTTGGTTTTCCAGATGTTTCTGCTGCTTTACAGCGTCATGGTGGGAGAATTACGCCTTTTGCGATTATTGATATTTTACTTGAATTTAAGCGAACCAAATGGATTTCGTTGAACGGTGTTGGAATCTTACCGGAATACCAGGGCCGCGGCGGTAATGTGCTTCTTTATGACGAAATGGTTAGAACGGTCGTTGAAGGAGGCTTTGAACACGCTGAAGCTACTCAAATGGCAGATACCGCGGAAATGGTGAGGAAAGATATCGCCACACTTGGGTTGGAAATTTACAAGGTCCATCGAATATTTCATTGTTCTATTTGAACGACGAATAATTTTACTCATGTGACAACCTTGCGGTCCGGCGTCTTTTTACTTCTCAAAGATTGGATTGCTTTTGGAATGATGCAGGATACCGGATAAAAGCCTTCCAAGGTTATAGAAACCCAAAGCCAGCCAAACGCAGGCAAAAGGCACTAATGGCATCACATAGCGTTGGAAAGGCAATGGTATTAAGTAAACCTGAACGGCGATTTGTATCAATGTTCCTGCCCAGAGCAATAAGATATAACGTCGAGATGAGCGATCGGCATGCCTGGCTTGCAGAGGAGCGATGATAAAACCATAGAAAGTCAAAATTGCCACGAATGTACCAGCGATGAAACCGCGCGATATCCATGTCATAGGGTTAGAAAAGTAAATCGTTTCTGATGACCGGGTCTGCTCTAGGTAATTTGCCACATCCCCAATAGCTGGAGGACTTAAGAATAAGTGGATGAACAATCCCAAAATACGTTCTGGGATAGTTTCCCACACCAGATGAGGGTTTCCTAATGCTAGGACAGTAGCTTGACGTTGTATCAAATCTTTGCGCGCTAACCAAGCAGCCAGTGTTGCGTTCAAAGGGTCACTCCAAAGAAACGGGTTTAGAACTAAAGTGATGGCAACAAAGAGGAAAACGAAGAGTGCAACCCAGAGAAGTCTTTTCTTGAGTGACGGTGTTTTTTCAAACAATGGGAAGAGGATAGCGATTAGACAGATAAGAGCCAGAGGCGCGTTGGATTGCTTTGCATTAAAAGCCAGAGCAGCGGGTATTGCCAACAGGTAGGCATTTTGCTTTAGCTGCTTTAGTGTCCAGAGAGTAAGGATAGATGTAAAGAGAAGAGCACTTTCAGCCATTGCCCGTCGGGTGTGTAGCAATACCAGGGCATTGCTAGCAAGTGACAACATTGTAAGCCATGCAATGGTTTTTCCTCCTATAGCATGCCCAATGCGAAAAATGAGCAGTAAGCTAATGGGAAAGAGCAAAGCAACAGAAAGTCGCCCTGTTACCAATAATGTTTGAGAAGGTACAGCCCCAGCGCGTTCATTGTAGTTCCAGTCTTTTGTCCAATCCCAATCAACTGTTGGGGCAGATAATCCAGTCAATTGCCGCCCCAGTCCAAGTAGCAAGCGGGTGATTGGGGCATCTAATTCCCGATACTGTTGACGGATGTCTTGCTCGCGTTCAGGATCCCAGAATAGTTCACGGGGATTCCTGAAAAATTGTTCCAGGTCTCCACTCATAAACAACTGGGTTTGTTCGTCGGGATGAAACGGCACGATGGGAACACGAAGCAGATATCCGATTGAAAGCAATAAAATCACAATGGATAGTAGCCAGTTATTTGCTCTGATTGTCTTCACGTTTCATCTCCAGAAGTTGCTTTCCTTTTGAACTGGAAATAAAATAAGATACGTCATATATCTTATTCTGGTGGGTTCTTTTGACTGGCAAAAACGCAAATCAAATTCCAATCCTTTGTTTTCTTTTGATTACGGCTGGTTTGAAACTTTTACTGCTGGCTTTTGAGCGTGTCCCCTTTAACTCTGATGAAGCGATTGTTGCATTGATGGCAAGACATATTGTTCTTAAGAGTGAGCGCCCAATCTTTTTTTATGGTCAGGCATATATGGGAAGCCTGGATGCGTTTCTAGTAGCGCTCGGGTTTTCTGTGTTTGGCATGAAGGTTGAGGTTATTCGTGGTGTTCAGATTTTACTTTACATTAATGTAATTATAACAACAGTTGAGATTGCCCGGATGGTTTTTATGCCTTCAACTGGAAAATGGTTTACGGCAGCTCTGCTGGCAATCCCTACCGTTAATGTCACGTTATACACAACTGTCAGCTTGGGCGGGTATGGTGAAGCGCTGTTGATTGGAAATCTGATCTTGCTAAATGGTCTTAAGGTTGTTCAACACATTGAAGACAATAAAATTTCTTCTTGTGCTCGGTTATTCACATTGCTGGGATTGTTTATCGGTTTGGGAGTATGGGCAAACGGTATTACGTTGGTATATGCCATCCCAACTAGTTGTGGCATTCTTTGGATAATGTATGTTAAGCGCAAACAATTAAGAATACAACCTGTTCTTTTATGGGTGGGGCTTTTCTTTTTGGGTTGTGTAATTGGCTCTTTGCCTTGGTGGATTTACGCGGCACAGCATGGCTTGAAGCAACTTCTCGCAGAATTGCTTGGCATGGCTGTTTCCGTGGAGCAAACCTCTTGGTTGGTGCAAGTTGGCATGCACTTGTTCAGTCTGGTTGTTTTAGGTGGAACAGTGTTGTTAGGTTTACGTCCTCCTTGGGAGGTACGCTGGCTTGCTTTGCCTCTTGCGCCCTTTGTGTTCGTTTTTTGGATTGGTGTGGTGTGGATTTGGTGGCGTATGGTCTTCAAGAGCCAGACTAAAAACATATCACTTTATATACTTACAGGTGTTGTGTTGACTCTAGCGGTGGGCTTTGTTTTTACTCCATTTGGAGTTGATCCTTCGGGAAGGTATTTTGTCCCTATCTGGGTTATTTTGTCTTTAATCGCGGGCGAAGTTGTTACCAGATTGGAATGTCGTTTGGTTTATAAAGTGATGATTGTAGGTATTGTGTTGGTTTTTAATTTGTGGGGAACGGTGCAATGTGCAATACGATACCCGCCGGGTCTCACTACTCAATTTGATGTGGTGACACAGTTGGATCATCGCTACATGCCAGCGTTGATAAGCTTCCTGAAGCAACAGAACGAAACTCGTGGATACACCAATTACTGGGTTGCATATCCGATGGCTTTTCTTTCAGATGAAGAGGTTATCTTTGTCCCGCGTTTGCCGTATCATCATGACTTGCGATATACACCGCGCGACGACCGATATTCTGCTTATACAGAATTAGTAAACACGAGTCAGCGCATCGCATACATTACAACAAATAATCCGGCTTTAGATGACTATCTGGTTAAGAAGTTTAAAGAACTCAGTATGTCCTGGCAAGAAGAGTATATTGGTGATTATCATATATACTACAACTTATCTCAAGTATTACATCCGCAGGATATTGGGTTAGGGGATTTACGTCCTTGATGTAGACTGTGTTATGTTTTCATAGACATCGTTTCTGCGATCCTGAAAAACGGGCATCCATTGACGAACACGTTGAATTTCATCCAGGTCAATTTGACTGGTGAGTAACGCAGGTTGGTCTTCTCCTTCTGCTACAGCACGCCCCCAGGGATCTATGATCGCGCTGGCGCCTCCAAAGGTTTCTTCACCAATAACGCCAACACAGTTGACCGCAGCAAAGTAAACTTGGTTTTCGATTGCACGCGCTCGAATTAATAACTTCCAATGTTCCACCCTACGAGCAGGCCATTGGGCAACAAGTAGGATCAATTCTGCCCCCGCAAGCGCATAATGACGAAACATCTCCGGGAATCTGAGGTCATAGCAAATTGCCAGTCCTAGTTTTCCCCAAGGTGTTTCAACAATTTGAAGGTGGTTTCCAGCGGATAGCCATTGATCTTCGTGCATCAGTCGAAACAGGTGAATTTTTTGATAGCTAGCTATATTCTGTCCTTTATGGTCGAACAAATGGAATGCGTTAAAGAACTTTCCGTTAATTTCTGTAATCCAGGAGCCGCCTATCCAGATTTGGTGGTCTTGAGCAAGTTGACTTAGGGTTGTGTGAATTTTCCGGTTTTCCTGGGCATAAATCTGCCGTTTTTCCAGATCATAACCGCTGGTCCATAATTCGGGGAACAAAATAATATTGCTATGTTCTCTGACAGCCTGTTTAATCATTTGCTCTGCCAGAGAAATGTTTTGATGAATATCTCCAAGGACAATGTGGAGTTGAGCAAGCGAGAGAGTTATTTTCATAAGCTGGTTGAATTATAATTGATTTGTTCGATAATTCTCAATTTTTTGGAGCGCAACTTGAACTATCGCAAGCGAAGCCGCGCTTGGGCATTTATATTTTCAATCGCAGCGGCGATTCTAGTGCTGCTGACGTGGGGGAATTATCAGTACGTGCGTCAAAATCCTGGTGGTAATGATTTCCTTGTTCACTGGGTAGGTACACGATCATTAGTCTTTCAGGGATTAAGTCCGTATAGCGATGAAACTGCGCTTGAGATTCAAGAAATCGCTTATGGAAGACCAGCCAAAGCTGGCGAGCATGAGCTGAGGGTGGCATACCCCCTTTATTCAATAGTTTTGTTTTTACCATACGCTCTGATAGGGGATTTTCTATTAGCGCGAGCATTGTGGATGACCACATTGGAAGTGACAATTATCTTGTTGTCTTTGGTATCTATTCGCTTAACAACTTGGCGTCCGGGTTTACTTTTACTAACTTCTTTTTTTATTTTTTCATTGTTCTGGTATCACGGCTTGCGACCATTGATTAACGGGAACGCTGTTATTTTGGTTGCTCTTTGTGTTGTAGGCGCTTTTTGGGCAATTCGTGAAGGGGCAGATGAGTTAGCAGGAGTATTATTGGCATTTTCAACAATTAAGCCTCAGATAACACTTCTACCCATTGTTTTTGTTTCGCTATATGCGTTATGGCAAAGAAGATGGCGGTTAGTGTTCTGGTTGATTGGGACAATAATCTTACTAAGTTTAGGAGCCGCACTGTTGTTGCCGGATTGGATATTGCAAAATTTACGCGAGGTATTGCGCTATCCCTCATATAATCCACCTGGAACTTTGCAGGCGGCATTGCGAATCTGGTTTCCAGTGTTTGGTCATAGGCTTGGTTGGGCAATTACGATCATACTGGCTTTAATGCTCTTGATCGAATGGCGATTGGCGTTTTTTGCTGAGTTTCGTCATTTTTTATGGACAGCATGTTTGACGCTTACTGCAAGTCAATGGGTTGGCATACAAACGGATCCAGGTAATTTTATTGTACTTGTGCCTGCGCTAGTTTTAGTTTTTGCGGTCTGGGAAGAGCGGTGGAGGGACGCGGGACGTATTTTGTCCATTATTATAATGTTATTGATATTTTCGGGTGTTTGGGCTTTATTCCTTGCCACAGTAGAATATGGCTACCAGCCGCAGCAAAGTCCGGTGATGTTTCTACCGCTTCCCGGATTTTTGCTGGTAGCACTGTATTGGGTGCGCTGGTGGGCTATTCGCGCTCCACAGGTTTGGTTTGACCTATTGACAGAGGCTTGAGCTAATAGCGGTTCGGTGATTTTCTTGACCATTGATAAAGTATTCACAACTTAACAATAACTTCCTCAGACACAGCATTCCTAGCGAGCTTACGTGTGCCATTCGAGTCTTGGGGAATGTTTAAGTAAAACTTCAGTGATGAGTAGAAAAGACTATCTGAGTTTATTTCTGGTAAGTTCTCTAGTTGTGCTTGGAGTTGCTTTCTTGCAATCTGTACCGGGGTATATGGATGCAGATTACTATTATGCGGGGGGCGTTCAACTGTTTCGAGGCAAGGGTTTTAATGAGCCTTTTTTATGGAATTATCTGGATGATCCAGATGGTCTTCCACATCCATCTCATACCTATTGGATGCCATTAACTTCTATCGTGGCAGCGTTGGGAATGCTCCTCACTGGTTCTGAGGATTTTCTAAGTGCCAGGATTTTCTTTATATTGGTTGCTGCTTTGTTACCGCTATGGTCGGCGCGGATTACTTATGCTTTTACTTTCGATAGAAATAAGGCAATGTTGGCAGGTTGGTGGGCGGTGTTTTCTGGTTTCTATTTGATTTACATTGTGAATACGGACAGCTTTGGGTTGTATATGGGTTTAGGGTCACTTTTCCTGTTTCTGGCATTTGTGCCGCGTTTTGACAATCGCTTATTGATCATCGTGGGGCAATTTTTGGGGTTAGGAGTTGTTTCGGGTTTGATGCACTTAGCCAGAGCAGATGGGCTTCTTTGGTTTGCTGCTGCAATGTTCCTTGTTGTTTGGTTTAATATTCTGCGCGCGGAATATAGCATAACGGTTGGATGTAAAAAACGCTTTCTGGTGATATGGATTTTGTTTTTATGTGTAACGGTTGGATATCTGGTTGTAATGGTACCATGGTATTTACGAAATATTCAACTTTATGGAAAGCTTTTATCTCCAGCGAGCAGCCGTGTTTTTTGGCTGACAGATTACAACCAGATGTTTGCCTATCCTGCTCAAGAAGTGCTCAATATTTCCGAGTGGTCCTCTGTCTTGCCGATAGAACATTTTCAGATTCGATGGAGAGCTTTGATCACAAACCTGAAGACCACTTTGGCTGTACAAGGAGAGATCTTTCTATTACCTTTGATCTTGCTGGGTGTCTGGAAATTGCGCAGGTATACGATAACTCAGTTTGCGTCAGGAATGTGGTTGCTGACTCTTTTTGTGATGACAATTGTTTTTCCTCTTGCGGGCCAGCGAGGTGGTTTTTTACATTCTGGAGCGGCACTACAACCTTTCTTATGGATGGCTGCTGCTGTTGGCTTTGAGGTTGTTGTTCGATATGGGTCGCGGAAGCGAGGCTGGAATTCTAATATGGCAATGCGTGTTTTGGGTGCTGGACTGATATTGATTAGCGTCGTCTTTAGCTCATTTTTACTATTGCAACGAATAGTTGGCGAGGATTTTTCTCGCCCATTATGGCGCAGAAACTGGGATCGTGCGGCTGAGATAGAGAGAGAACTTCAAAAACGGGGTGCAAATTTGGGAGATATAGTGATCGTTAATAATCCTGCTGGGTATTTTCTGGCAACAGGACGTCCGGCAATTACTTTGCCATATGGTGACGAGGATACACTTTTGAAACTGGCAATTCGCTATCATGCAAAATATCTTATTATTGATGAAAATACGCCAAAAGGATTACAGCATTTATACGAGTATCCACAAGATAGACAGGGATTGGATTATCTTGCTAGTGTTGGTGACACGAGAATTTATCAAATTGAGTTAAAAAAGGGGAAATAAATGATGAAATCCCGCGAATTGTTTTTGTTGATTGTTGTTACCTGTCTGGCGATTGGGGTGTACCTTATGCCAATCAGCAATTCTGCGTTGTGGAATCGTATCGCTGGTTCGGGGATTAATTCCCAGTATGGTTTTCCTTTGGATGATGCATGGATTCATCAAACCTATGCGCGAAATCTGGCGCTGCATGGGGAGTGGGCATTTATTCCCGGAAAACCCTCTGGAGGTTCCACGTCACCGCTTTGGTCCATGCTACTGTCACCTGCTCATCTTATTTTTGGTGAGCCTTACTTTTGGACTTATTTATTGGGCGGGTTGTCGTTATTGGCTTTGGGGATTGTGAGCGAGTCATTATTCAGGAAAAGCAAGGTTCAATCTCCGCTATTTTTCCCATGTGCAGGGCTTTTCCTGGTGGGAGAGTGGCATATGGTCTGGGCTGCATTGTCCGGTATGGAAACTATTCTTTTGTCCTTATTTGTTATGATCGTCTTCTGGCTTTTGTTGTCTGAAAAAAAAAGATGGTTTATAGTTGGGTTGCTGATGGGGGTTTCGGTATGGGTGCGTCCAGATGGTATTACCCTGTTTGGCCCCGCTAGTTTAGCGTTGTTATACGATTTTTTACAAGACAAAGCCAGACGCTTGAGGTTTTTTATCGGAACAACAATCGTTTTACTATCCGGGTTTTTAGTTGTATTTTTACCTTATCTGGTTTTTAATGAAATGGTAACTGGACAGTTGTGGCCTAACACTTTTTACGCAAAACAGGCAGAGTACGCAGTCCAGCGGGAGATCAGCCTTTTATTTCGTTTGTTCAACTTAATGGTCTTGCCAAGTATTGGAGCTGGAGCTTTATTGCTTCCAGGTTTTTTGTATGGTTTGATTAGGGGAATTCGCAATAAAGACTTTCTCTGGTTGGCGGGAGCAGCGTGGTGGCTGGGATATACGCTTATTTATGCTCTTCGATTGCCGGTAACTTACCAACATGGTCGCTACCTGATGCCGGCAATGCCAATTTACTTTGTTTTAGGTTTGATTGGAAGTACTCAAATGCTTTCTGCTCTATCCATTGGGCGTGTTCAATTTGTTTTGAAAAATACCTGGATGGTAGGGACGGTAGGCGTGTGGTTGGGTTTTTATTTTTTGGGTATGAATGCGTATGCGAGAGATGTTGCAATCATTGAAACGGAGATGGTGCGCGTAGCCAAATGGGTGGCGGCAGAATTACCTTCTAACTCAATTATTGCAACACATGATATTGGGGCTTTAGGATATTTCGGAAAACATAATTTGGTTGATTTGGCTGGACTGATCTCGCCTGAGGTTATTCCATTTATCCGAGATGAGTACAGGTTGGCTCAATACCTGGACGAACAAAAAGTTGAATATCTGGTCACTTTTCCGAGTTGGTATCCGAAATTAGTTAAGAATCGACAGGTAATTTTTTCGAGCGGCGGAAATATTTCAATTCAGTCGGGGGGGGAGAATATGCAAGTTTTCAAGTGGTAAGGATTTCCTCTGACAAACGTTTGCATAAACATAGCTGCCTTATGTAACTTGTGCTATACTTGTTTGTTAAGATTGTTGTTCAGTTGTCTAAACAGGAGACAGACTTATGGTATTGCAGATCGGAGATGCCAATGGGTTATGGGAAGATTTCCGCCGGGAAGTAGAGGAGGAGCTGGATCAGTCAAGAAAAGCGTTGCGCGAAGTCAAGCTTATGCTTGAACAAAGCCAGGCAGAGTTGAGCAAACTAACCCAGCGCAATGCCTCGATCACGAGTCGTTTGCAACAAGTTCATTCTCAGTTCGATACGATTCCGCGTTCGGAAATTCGAGAAGCATATAACGCTGCCTTGGATGCTCAACAGCGGTTACTTGTGATGCGGGGGCAAATTGAGAAACTACAGAGTGATGAGCTGGGAATGCAAAAGCTGATTGCATATCTAGAAAAAATTCAGCGTTTGCTCACCAGCGAAGGACCTAAGAGTGGAAAGCCGGGTAGTATGGGGGGGATGGAAACGCTGGAAATGGTCATCAATGCCCAAGAATCTGTGCGGCAGCGCCTGTCCACTCAAATGCATGATGGGCCTGCACAGGCACTGTCTAATTTTATGATTCGGGTAGATATTGCTAGCCGTTTGTTGGACATGGATCCGGCAAAGGCAAAAGAAGAATTAAGTAACCTCCAGGCTGAAGCAAAGAAAACTTTTGTGAGCATTAAGAGTTTCATATCCGAGTTGCGCCCAATGATGTTGGATGATCTGGGACTGTTTCCAACCATCCGAAAGTATGTAGAAGGATTTAAAGAACAAACGGGTTTTGATGTTAATCTCAATATTAAGGGACAGGAACGTCGTCTGGAGTCCTATCTTGAGGTCATGGTTTTTCGTGCAATTCAAGAACTCATGGGAAATGCGGCGCGGCACAATCAGGATCATCCTGGACGCTTGCAATTAGGGATTCAGGTGGTCATTGATGATAACTATCTCAAGGTTGCAGTAAGCGATAATGGAAAAGGATTTAATCCTGACGAAGTTGAAAAAACCAGTGGGCTTGGATTGCGGCTTATCCGTGAACGCGTTGAGATGTTAGGTGGCACTTTTGATATCGACTCTGCTGTGGGACAGGGTAGCAAAATTAGTTTTAGTGTACCCTGTATAGAGCCACAATCACTAAGAGTTCCTGCTTAGCATTAAATCTTACTAAATCTCAGGAGGTATTATGAGCAAACGAACTATTGGTATATTGACTGGTGGGGGGGATGTTCCGGGGCTTAACCCGTGCATGAAGGCGGTTGTGCTCAGCGCACTTGAGAATGATTATCGCGTGTTGGGAATACGCCGGGGTTGGGCTGGCTTGTTGCTATACAACCTTGATGAGCCGGCAACGTTTGACTATTACATCCGGAATCTGGAACGAGAGGATGTTCGTACAGTTGACCGGACGGGGGGGACATTTTTGCATACCTCGCGTACAAATCCGCAACGGGTTAAACCAAGCGCAATTCCAGATTTTTTGAAAAACTCAAAGTATGGTCAACCTGTTGACGAACATGGTACCATGGATTATACCGACTATGTCCTTAAGGTTTTGGAGCATCTGGGTATTGATGTGCTGGTGACAATTGGAGGCGATGATACACTCAGTTATACTGTACGCCTTGACAAAGAAGGTGTGCCGGTAGTTGCAATTCCCAAAACGATGGATAACGACGTATTTGGCACGGATTATTGTATTGGTTTCTCTACTGCGGTGACGCGCAGTGTGGACTTTATTACCAATATGCGAACTTCAGTTGGTTCGCACGAAAGGATTGGAATTATCGAGCTGTTTGGGCGGAATTCGGGTGAGACGAGCTTGATAGCAGCATATTTGTCGTATGTCGACCGGGCTATTATTACAGAAGTCCCCTTTAACATTGATAAATTATGTCACTTCCTAATGGAAGATAAACGCGCCAATCCCTCAAACTACGCAATGATGACCATCTCCGAAGGTGCAATTATGGAAGGTGGGGATGTAATAGAAAGTGGCGAGGCGGATGCTTATGGACACCGTAAGCTTGGGGGAGTTGGCGCGATTGTGGCAGAAGAAGTGAAACGCCGTACCGGTCAGGATATTATGTACCAGCAACTGGCTTATCTTATGCGCTCAGGCGCACCAGACTCTCTAGACCGGATGGTTGCAATGTCATTTGGGCACCTGGCGATTCAGCTAATCAACCGCGGGGATACTGGTAAAATGGTAGCTTTACATGGCGGTAAATATACAACCGTTCCAGTGTCCATGGTGTTGGCTGGAAAGAAGCGTGTGGATGTAGCAGCTTATTATGACATTGAGAATTATCGTCCAAAGGTGCGTGACTTTATGGGCGTTCCAATGTTTTTGAGCTGATTTATGCTAAATGAGTTATCATAGAGGAGTGGAATATGATTGTTACAACCAAAAAATTGTTTGAAGCCGCTTATGGCAGGTATGCAATTGGTGCCTATAACATCAATAATCTGGAACAGTGCATGGGATTATTCAGGGGCAATGTAGATAGTCAGGCGCCCTTCATCATTCAAATTAGTAAAGGAGCACGCTCTTATACGCACAAAGCGATGCTGGAAGCTTTAATCCGTGCGGCTGACCAAATCTTTCCAGAGGCAATTTTCGCGGTACATCTTGATCATGGTGATGAAGAAACTTGTTATGATTGTATCAACAGTGGTTTTTATAGCTCTGTTATGATTGATGCCAGCCATGAAGATTTTGAAACGAATGTTGCGATCACCAAGCGTGTGGTAGAAGCTGCACATGCCAAGGGTATTGTTGTAGAAGCTGAACTGGGTCAGCTTGGTGGTGTGGAAGAACATGTCAAAGTTGATGAGGCGAATGCAAAATTGACGAACCCGGATCAGGCGAAGGAATTTGTGGAGCGAACGGGTGTGGATTCTCTAGCGGTAGCGATTGGCACCAGTCATGGAGCATTCAAATTTACTGGTGACCAGACAATTCGCTTTGATGTGCTGGCTGAAATTCAAAGACGTCTGCCCAACTTTCCACTGGTCATGCATGGCAGTAGTTCGGTGCCGCAGGAGGAAGTGGAGCGTATCAATAGAGCTGGGGGAAAGCTTGCTGGGGCTAAAGGAGTAGACGAAAACCAGTTTGCTCAGGCTGCAAAGCTAGGGGTGACCAAGGTTAATATAGACACTGATGGGCGTCTGGTTTGGACCCGTGTTCATAGGGAGTATTTCCTTGAACATCCGGAAAATATTGATATGCGACCGATTGGTAAAATCTTTATGGCAGAATATGCCAAGTTCATTGCTCATAAAAATGAAAAATTGGGTAGCGCAGGACGATTACCAGAGGTTCGCAAGCTCTTAGGATTGTAGAAGTATTTGCCCGGCTCCCTGACGGGTTACTTGTGTGAGCGACCTGTCGGGGAGCCTGTTTCTCTCACGAGGTGTGCCTATGCCGGTTAGTGATCAGGGTGCCGTGCCGGGACGCTATCAGGTAATCCCGCGCACGTTGATTTTTGTTACTTGGCATAACCAAGTGTTATTAGTCAGGGGATCGCCCGATAAGCGCTTATGGGCAAATAAATATAATGGTATTGGTGGGCATGTTGAACCGGGAGAAGATGTGCTTTCTTCAGCAAGGCGCGAGTTGCTGGAGGAAAGTGGATTATCCGTTGAGGATTTACGCCTTTGTGGCACTGTGATGATTAACACTGGTGGCAACCCAGGAATCGTCCTTTTTGTTTTTGCAGGCTCCTATCAGGGTGGTGAATTAATTGGTTCTCTTGAAGGGCAACTGGAATGGGTTTCAATTGAAAATCTCAATCAGATGCCATTGGTTGAGGATTTGTCTTATTTATTACCTGAAGCACTTCATGCAAAAGAAAAAGGTACCGTTTTTTCGGCTTATTATTGGTATGATAGTGCAAATCAGTTGCAGATCGAGTGGGGATGACCTGTCAGCGTCGCTCAAGGAAAACCAGCAGTGTTGAACCATATCGGCGTTGATCAAATTCTTGGAAGTTCGTATAGGTCTTTGCCTGATATTCAACTGGATCAATTTGAATGATAATCCAGCCATCTGGTGAGAGCCAGTCTGGGATGGCATCCAAAGCCATCATTGTAAGTTCCCACAACCCTTTGTATTGTGGTGGAGCTACATAAATATAATCAAATTGGCGATCGGGAGGATGGCGCAACAGAACAAATGCATCTGTCAGCAACACTTCTGCATGTTCTTCTAAATGGGTATGTTTGAGATTTAATTTGATGGTGGTGATTGCATTGTGGTTATTGTCAACAAATCTTACAAATGCGGCACCTCTTGAGAGTGCTTCGATTCCTACGCTGCCTGTTCCAGCAAATAAATCCAAAAAGGTGGCATCCTGAATGTCGGCGCCCAGGATGCTGAAGAGAGCTTCTTTTACTCGATCGGTGATCGGACGGGTTGTGTTTCCCGGTACAGATCGAAGACGATGCCCGCGTGCCTTACCTGCAATGATTCTTGGATTACTCAATAGAGATACCCATCTAGACAAGTTCAAGTCTCTATGCTACGTCGTGCTGCCAGAATATTGCCATGTGGTACGATGATTGGCAGGACGCAGCCTGTACCTAAAATGAAACGTCGCCCGCCGGTCTGTTGAATGGCGTCTTTTGCTTCCCTTACAACGTCTCGGGGAGTACCGAGCACCATTGTCTCCCACCGTTTAAGACCACCACAAACCGCACCGGGGAACCTTTCCAGAGCTTCTTTTAGCGATGGTGGGGTGTGACGGTCATGCCAGTTCATGATCGACACAGGCAAATCTGCAACCAAATCAAACATGATGTGCTCGCCATGCAGATGAATCATATTTAACCAGAGGCTTTTCGTCGTTTCTAGAACTCTGACATCATAAGGTTTCTCAAAAATTAAAAACTCTTCTTGGGAAAGCAAACTGTATTGCGCGTGTTGTATGGCAAAGAATATCCCATCTATGCCAATTTTCATTGCTTCTTCTATGAAACGGATGGTGCTTTCTGTGATAATTTCCAGTCCTGCATGAAGTTCTTCAGGGTGTTGTCTGATATGCAGGATCAAATTATCCTTGCCAACCAGATTTTTGGCTTGAGCGAGAGGACTGAAAATTGTTTGCAAGATAGGTACAGATGAACCAAATTCGTTTTTCAGGAGACGCAATACAGTTAATTGATGTCCGAGTTGCCCCACATTGGGGTCGAGCAGAGGCAGCTTTGTCCAATCTTCCGGATAGGTGATCACCGGTTGTTGGTAATCTCTAGTGCCTTCTATATTGCCCGTCCAGCGATCGGTTGCGCCCCAGTCTTTGACACAGAAAGAAGATGCCGGGGTAACCTTGATAAAATCAAAGTCATATTGTTTTTGGAAATTAGCCACGGCAACAGCGAGCCCTTCGGGTGTCTGGTCATCTACTGGGAAGTGCCTCCACAAGGAGACAGGAGGGCGATCAGGTTGATTACCTGAAAGACAGATTTCCAGTCGTTGACGGTGTGAAATGTTTACCATTTGAGCCTTTTCTATTAGCTTTTAGTTTCTGGAATCATTTGTTCAATTGTTGTCAAAAGTTCTTTTTCCTCTCGAGAGCGTTCCTCAAAATAGTTTGTCATAAATGCCGACCGCCGGAGTCTGAGTGCCATGGGTGCAACGATACGAATATCTTCTTGATTAACCTCGGTTCTTCCGTCGGCCGCAGCATAAGCACGTGCAGCCTCAAACATGGTGATCTCAGCTCGAAGAGAATCGATTTGCAATGCCTGGATCATTTGAATGCCTTTTTGTGCCACCTGATCAGGAAGAATGACTCTGGGTAACAGGTTGCGTGCTTCTTGCAGTTCAGTTCGTGCTAGTTCGGTTTCTTGATAGAATTGAGCCACAACGCGTCTGGGACTGCTGCGATATGCGGCAACCCGCCGATAAGCATCTAGGCGTTCTTGCGCACTGCTTAAACCGCGCACAATGACGCGTAGCCCAAAACGATCAAGGATTTGGGGTCTGAGATTACCTTCTTCTGGGTTCATCGAACCGATTAAAGTGAAATTTGCTTTGTAGGTAGCAGAAAATTGACCGCGGCGGATCGTGTATGTACCTTGTGCGGCAGCATCTAGAATTGCATCTACAATTTCATCTGCCAGCAAGTTAACTTCATCTATGTAAAGAATATTCTGATCAGCCAACGAGAGGATCCCGCGCTTGAGGCGAAACCGCTCATGTGTTACAGCATGTTCATCTAATCCACCAACAACATCTTCCAACCGGGCGTTGAGAGGTAATTCAACAATACGAGCCTTTTCGGTCTTGGTGAGCGGTTTGCCTTCGGCGTATTTTTTCGCGCAATCTGGACATATCGCATCAATACCGCCGATCTCAACATCTTCTGGAAGACAACCATAGAAACAAGCGCTTCGTTCAATGTCTGGGAGTAAATTAATCAGGCTACGAACAGCAGTGGTTTTTCCAGTTCCGCGTGGTCCAATCAGCAGTACACCACTAACCGCAGGATTGATTAAGGAGAGTAAAAGTGCCAGTCTCATTTCCATTTGCCCGACCAGGGCAAGGAAGGGGAAAGGCAAAAGCTCGGCAAAACCTGATTCTTCTTCGAGTTCAGGTTTGAATCCGCGCCCCGTTACCAAGTCTATCAATTCGCGTAATGATCTTATAGAGGATCTTGCTCCAGTTTCCTGCTTGTTCTCTGGGGCGCTATTGAGTTCGGAAGATGATTGGTATTGCTCTTCCATCTGATGATTACTTATTCCACATCATTATACGTCCAAAAGCGATTAGCAAGAAAGTTCCATAACATGACAACAAGGATGGCAAACGCAAGGGTTGCATTATGTCCAATAAATTGGGATGAGAGAAAGGTCTCGGGGATTAGCTTTGTGCTCAGGTTGATGAGAAATTTCTCCAAAAGCGCAAACAGTGCAACTCGAATTCCCAGACCAGCTACACTCACTAGGGAAAATTGAAGCAATTGCTGTGACATTGGTTTGCTTCGCGAGTCTGGGTACGTCCAGTGACGATTCCAGAAAAAGTTACTCAAAACAGCCGCCACAAATGAAACTGCGCTACACCAGATAGCTGGAATACCAGTGACGGCAAGCATGATGTTAAAGATGCCAAAATCAATTACTGCACCGACGGCGCCCACAATTGCAAATCTGACGAATCGGGTGCGCTCTTTTGAATTTACCAGTATCATTCCAACCCCATTTTTCTTCGGAAGTATGGTGCTGTAAGCCGTATTCCTTCCTCCAGTGAGATTTTCGGTTCCCATCCTAAAATTTCCTTTGCTCTGGTAATGTCAGGTTGTCGTCTTTGTGGGTCATCGCCCAGGCGAGATGCGGGTTTAAAAACAATGCCGGCTTTGTTACCAATGATTTTATTAATTGTATAGGCGAACTCAAGGATTGTAGTTTCTGTCGGATTTCCAATATTAACCGGATCATGCTCATCAGACAAAAGAAGGCGATATACACCTTCGAGCAAATCATCAACATAACAGAAACTACGAGTTTGTGAACCATCTCCATAAACAGTTAATGGTTCACCTCGAATTGCTTGCTGAATAAAATTTGGAACAACTCGCCCATCGTCGAGACGCATTCGCGGCCCATAGGTGTTAAAGATGCGGGCAATGCGGGTGTCAATGCCGTGATAGCGATGGTAAGCCATCGTAAGCGCTTCCGCAAAGCGCTTGGCTTCGTCATATACAGAGCGGACACCAATGGGATCGCAGTGTCCCCAATAAGTTTCTTTCTGAGGGTGTTCCAGTGGATCGCCATAAATTTCACTGGTTGAAGCCAACAAATAGCGAGCTTTTTGAGCGCGCGCAACTCCTAGAGTATTATGCGTTCCCAGTGCGCCAGCTTTCATTGTTTGGATAGGCAAGTTTGTGTACCCTAATGGAGAGCTTGGATTAGGACTAGCAGGAGAAGCGAAATGCAAAACCGCGTCAATTTTCCCAGGAACAAAGATAAAATTGGCAACGTCATGGCGAATGAAAAGGAAATTGGGATTACCCGCCAGATGAGCAAGGTTTTCCACACTACCGGTAATAAAGTTGTCCATGCCAATAACCTGATGTCCTTCCCTTAAGAACCTTTCACATAAGTGTGATCCTAGAAATCCTGCTGCTCCGGTTATTAATATTCTCATTGTGATCTCCAGATTATTTCCAATCTATTTTGATAATTGATCCATCTCCAGTGATTTGTTGTACTTGAGTTGAATATGGATTGACCAGCCAAAGATTTCCAGAGTGAATCAGGGCTATCCATTGGGATTCTCCTGAATTCCTTTGAGGGCTCCAGACAACTTTTTGCGGATTTAGACCGGTTGAACCTTCTTCTGGAAAGATGACTTTGCGATTCGAGCCATCCCGATCCATAATAGTCAGTTTATAACGGCTGTTTTCACTTTGTTCTGGAGAGTTTGCCATTAGAAATGCCACTGGGTAATATCTGTTAAAACGAGTAATTGCGGGAGCGGGATAAGCAAACATTCCAGTTTGGCGTACAAGGTTTATTACTTGCTGATCTTGAAGCAGGATGACACTTAAATCGAAATCTGGAGATTCCTCAACGCTTGTAAGATTTGATGCGGCGACATGATTTACCGTATAAAGCAAATTGCTGTCACTGTTCCAACCTAACCCCGGGACCCATGCCCAGTCACTGCGAGTTTGCAGAGGAATAATGTCCAGAAGGGGAATTAGTTGCCCTCTCTCAGTATCCACAATTCCGACGCCATCCGGGCGCGCATAAGCAAGTAGTTGCCCATTTGGAGACCAGGCGAAATTTGTTCCCCACCAGCCGTAAATGCCGCCAGAGTTCTCTTCGATAATTTTTTCTTTTTTGAGAATACCACCGTTCTCGTTAACAGTCATAATGTAAAGATCGTTGTTTGCCTGCCAGCCAGGGGCGGTGGGACGCGGTTCAACAGTTGAATAGGAAATTGTTAAACCCAAACCGGGCACCCAATCAGCAAAATGGATAACATTTTGTACTCGCAAATACATGGGTTCAGCATCTTGCTTTGATGTGTTGATCATCCAAAGTGTGTTAATCAGATTGTCTGCTTCCCCCTCCTTTGCTTTTCGGGTAAATAGCAGCCATTCACCTTTATCAGATAAGCTGAATACACGCCCATCTAGGTCGCCTGTGGTGACCAAAGGACGCCGTTCGCCGGTAGTGTTCTCCATAATCCAGGCATTTCCAGCAGTAAGATATGCAAGCTTACCCGGTATGGCTAAGGCGGTGAATGGCGTTTGAACGCCGACCATCACAATTTCTGGGCTGCTTTCGGTTAACGTGCTTATTTTGAATATTGAACGGGATACCTCCATCCCGTTTTCACGCACAATTCGATAAGTAATTTGCTGAACGCCATTCACGCCGGGTTGAATCAGCATGGTTTGTCCAGCAGGTAAGGCTTCATTACGGACTGTCTGGCGTTCAAAAGGAATCACCTTTTCTTCCAGAATAAATTCTTCAGTAACCCGTGTGACCTTGATCTGAATAGGATTTTCAATAATGGTAAAAGAGGGTGGTTCAACTTTGTCCAGAGGGTTTAGTTGAATATTGGCTTTCTCCAAAGCATTTTGCACAGAGGAACCAGATAAAACGGTAATTTGGCTTTGTTGCCCATCTGCGGTAATCGTAACGATCACCGGGGCTGCTGCGTTGTTGGGTTGTGAATTACAAGAAGCAAAAAGTATTGCGCTGATCAGGGCAGTTAGCGCAAGGTTAATGAACTGACATGTGGTCTTTGCAGAGTTCAGTTTACACATATATATTATTGCTTTGTTGCATTAATTACCATCTTGCCGTCGGAAATGGTGATGCTTTGAATATAGAAACCAGCTGTCTTATTGCCAATTGTGTTAGAAAGAGCCTGGTTCACTGCATTATTGATTTGTTGTTGTAAGATTGACGTTGCGGGAATATGCCCGAGGTCAATAGAAGTGATTTGAACATTCAGTTTCCCGTTTTCATCTGGGTAGACTTGCAAGGTTATGTGAGTATTGATAAGAATTCCACCCTGTTCCAACTGTCCATAGAATTCAACTTGCCCATTTTGGAGAAAGATTTGTGGGTTTTGTATGGGTAAATCGGAATGGGCAGCGAATCTATAGGCAACAAATGACGTAAGTTGTTCTTCTGTAACGGTAATCGTGATAGAATTTGTTTCTGCTTCAAATGCAGTTGATAGGGTTGAGTTGAGTTGTCCAAGCGCCTCAGTAGAGACAGCGATAGTTCTTTCGGGGGGCGACCCGCCAAAATTCATTCTGCAGGCAATTGTGCTTGCAAGTATCGTAAAAATAATGAACCTCTTGATGAAATTTCTGTTCATTTTACACTCGTAATTTATTCAGAGCTTAAGCAAACCCAATTATAGCATGAGTGATCAAACGCGATCTTCCTCAAGTCTAATCCAGAAATGCGACCTGGAATCCTCAATAGAGGCGCTGTTATTTGTGTCAGCTTCATCAGTCTCAATAGCTCAGCTAGCGGCAGTTTTGGAAGAAAAGCCTGAAGTGATTGAACAGGCTTTGCATGAGCTGGAAAAGCGTTATCTTAATCGAGGTGGCATAAGAATACAGTGGTCGGCTGGACGCGTTCAGTTGACAACAGCTCCAGAATTTGCACCAATTATAGAAAAATTTCTTGGCTATGAGGCAACAACCCATCTCAGCCGCGCTGCGCAGGAAACCCTGGCAATCATTGCTTACCGGCAACCAATTACCCGCCCAGGGGTTGATGCCATCCGAGGGGTGAATAGCGATGGTGTTCTGCGTAGTCTCTTGAGTAAGGGTTTAATCCAAGAAGTAGGACGGGCAGAAGGTCCGGGTCGTCCCATTCTTTATGGGACGACCGAAGAATTCCTGCAATACTTTGGTCTGTCATCATTGAGTCAATTACCGCCTTATGAAACTGGAGAAGCTAGCCTTGAAGAAGAGAACAATCAGTTGCTGAAGGACTAAGTAGAATATGGCGGAACGTTTGCAGAAAATACTTGCCAGGTTGGGTTTCGGTTCACGACGCGCTTGTGAGGAATTGATTGCCGCGGGACGTGTTACCGTAAATAACACCCTCGCGATTCTGGGAATGAAAGCAGATCTTTCACGAGACGTGATTTGTGTTGATGGGCTGCGGGTTTCCAGTGATCAAGTCAACCTGATCTATATCTATATCGCCTTGCATAAACCGCGCGGTGTACTTTCGGATGTTGGCGCAGATGATCAGCGAGCGACTGTGCGTGATCTGGTTCCTGTACCCGGTCATTTGTTTTCCGTTGGCAGGCTTGACTTGAACAGTGAGGGCTTAATCTTGCTAACAAATGATGGAGAGCTGGCTAATCGGTTAACACATCCACGATATGGCCATGAGAAAGAATATCGAGTCTTGGTTTCGGGGCGTCCGGATGAACAACAATTGACTGTCTGGCGGCGCGGAGTGGTTCTTGAGGATGGTTATCGAACCGCACCTGCAAAGGTGAGCGTGGAGGGAGTGGTTGGTAAAAACACGTGGCTACGGGTGATCCTTAGGGAAGGGCGCAAGCGGCAGATTCGAGAAGTTGGAGCAAGAATTGGTTTGTCGGTTCTGAGAATCATTCGGGTGCGTATTGGTAGTTTACGTTTGGGCGAGCTAAAACCCGGCGAATGGCGTTATCTAACTCCCGAGGAAGTCAGGAGTCTGCAAGGTTCAACAAAAGCGGGCGATCGCGAACCAGAAGGAAAAGCCTCACCCCGACGTAGGAAAAGATAAGCTTTTTGTCTTTTGGGTTTGATTATTCGACTGGCAGAGCCTGTTGGATGGTCTTAATGTTATCCATTGAAACCGGATTTGATTTTGCTTGATGACGAATAAAGTCTTTTAGTTTTGTGATATTCAGCGCGTGCATCGGCGCATTCTCGCTTTGCACAATGGTTTTTTCATTCGTAAATACCAGGATGGGTTGAATTGGTGGTAGTGATACATCGTCGCCCAATAATTTCCTCAGATATTTTTGCATTTCAAGTTCATACGAATGAGCTTCGAGGTCTGGGCGTCCCAAACCTTCCTGGGCAAAGATTTTCAAATACAAGCTGCCGCCCTTTTGTTTCCACCGCTCTTTGTTTGTGTCATAATAAATAGTACCGCTCTGTGGATACGGCATTAATATCCAGATGCCCGCAGGGCCAACCAGCAGATGTGGCACGCTTGTTTTGTAGTGGTAGAGAGAATATTTGTCGTCCAGACCTTTGAGCGCCTGGGATAGTTTTTCATCTGGTCTTGGCGAACGTCCCCAACGCGAACCAAAATAAATGCCCACTTGAGACAGGACAAAACCAAGAAGAAGGGCGGCAAATGAGAGATTCAAATAATTCTGACTGAATGAAGCAACCAGACCGGCTGCCAAAATTGCCAGACTTGCAAATGTCGTGATTTGTCCAATTTTTCGGTTTCGGCTGATGATTTTTTCGTTGGAAATGATTTTCATTGTTATCTCTCTTCCAGAATTATTGAGAAGTGGCATTGAGGCTTTCCAGGCGCTCTTGGATTTTGGCGGGAAGTGTCTGTAGTAGGTTGGAGCGAACAGCTTGCCGAGCCAGGCGGATGGCGCTGACCAATGCACGTGCATCAGATCGTCCATGTCCGATAAACACATAGCCATTAACGCCCATGAGCATTGCCGCGCCGACTTCTGCCGGGTCCATCATTGTCTTCAAAGATAAGAAAGCGGGTTTGATGAGCAGATAACCCACTTTGCGCAACCAGGAGGCACTAATTTGCTCGCGCAGAATATCGGTGATTAGTTTGGCAACCGCCTCGCTTGTCTTAATCAGAATATTCCCTGTGAACCCGTCCGCAATGACCACATCGGCGTAACCATTGTACAGCTCTTTGGGCTCAACATTACCGATAAAGTTCAAGCCGCTTTTTTCCAGAAGTGTATATGCTTCTCGAACAAGCATATTTCCTTTGCCGGGTTCTTCTCCATTTGCCAGTAAACCAACCCGTGGGTTCTGAATATTCGACACGGATTCCGCATAAGCAGTTCCCATGACAGCAAACTCAACCAAAAAATCTGGACGACAATCGGCGTTTGCGCCAGTATCCAGAAATACACATCTGCCTTTGCGGGTGGGGAGTGTGGTAACCATAACAGGGCGTACTACTCCTTGACTTCTATGAAGAACTCTTACGGCGTTGAACATTGCCGCGCCGGAATTTCCGGCAGTCACGAAGGCATCTGCTTTTCCCTCTTTCAGAAGGGATAAACCCACGGCCATTGAGTTTTGCGGACTTTTCATTGTACCTTCTACTGCGTGGGCTGACATGTCCACTGCGTGTGGTGCGTGAACCACACGGACGGGTAATTGTTTGGTATTCAATTGTGAGAGCTTTGAGTTCAGGATATCCTGATGACCAGTCAAAATGATTTCATCGCCGAATAGTTCTGCGGCTTTTACTGCTGCCTCGATTTCCGGGACCGGGTGGTTATCACTGCCCATTGCATCCAGAACGATTTTCATGCCAATTCCTCCAATTGAAATTAAGAAAAGTAAAAATTCATCTCATGGTTATGAGGGTGTTGAAAAACAAAACACACTCCCCATATATGGTGGTAAAACAGCCTGTTTTTCGTATAGATATGCGCCATATATGACTTTTTCAACACTCTCCATGGTTATTTTACTTGACCCTGTGTTCAGGTGCAGATATAATAACGACATCTGCGCTGGTGCTGGAACTGGCAGACAGGCATGGTTGAGGGCCATGTGCCGAAAGGCGTGTGGGTTCAACTCCCACCCAGCGCACAAAACACAAGTCGCCTCAGGCGACTTTTTACTTAAAGCGATGGGTAATAAATTTTGCCAGTTCTTTAAGGCAATCACGCTCTAGTCCAGCCGGTTGATTAACCAGTTTGGAAATTCCTTTTTCAATAAATTGTTCAGCTTCCTGTAATGCGCGTTCAGGAGCGCCGCTTTTCCGAATGGCATCAATCAGTCTTTGCATCTGATTAGGATTGGGGCATTTTCCCTCTAACAGGGGAACGACATCCTCATCATCCGGATTGGCTTCTACGTAGCATATAGCCGGTAACGTTACCAGACCTTGCTGTAAATCGTTTCCGACTGGTTTCCCTAAAGTTTCCTGTTCACCAGTGAAGTCAAGTACATCATCTACAATTTGAAAAGCTACACCAATATTGTAGCCGTATTGTCGCATGTCCTCAATTGTGGCTGGGTTGGCGGGACTGATTAGGGCTGCGGTCATTGCAGCAGTTTCAAATAGAGAAGCGGTTTTTGCGTATATCCTTTTAAAGTAATCTTCACGGTCTAGCCGACATCTTATGGCAAAAAGCTGTGTGATTTCACCATTCACGATGGTTGAAAGGGTCTGAGAAAAAATTTTCATCACCGGAATTGAGTCGGTATCGGCTGCAAGCTTTGCTGCTCTGGCAAAGAAAAAGTCTCCCGTAAGAACCGTAGCACCGGGTGACCATTGAGAATTTATGGTTGGCATTCCGCGGCGCAGCAATGAGTTGTCAATTAGGTCATCATGAATAAGGGTAGCAGTATGCAACAATTCAATCGCCGCAGCCAGTGTCAATAGTTTTTCTCTGGGTGCTCCAAGCATGTGTCCCACCAACAAAGTGACAGATGGCCGAATTCGTTTCCCTCCTGATTTCAATATCAGGTCAAGTGCCAGACTGAGACCAGGATAATGCCCTTCCGTCTGTGTGCGCATAATTGAGTCAACGAGTTGAAGGTCATGTTGGATAGATGCTAAAAATGAGATGCTGGTTGTTGTCAATTTGACGTTCTCCATGCAAAAAGCTGTTCTGCGTTTCGCGTAGTAGTTTGTGCAACTGTAGATGGTGTTGTATGATGCAGGGTTGCCAGCTTTTTTGCAATTATCTCTAAATAGGCAGGTTCATTGCGCTTTCCTCGAAATGGGTGTGGGGACAGGAAGGGCGCATCTGTTTCCAGTAACAAACTCTCAAGTGGTAGCCGGGCAACAATATTTTGATGTTCTAAAGCATTTTGGTAGGTAACTGGCCCACCGATGCCAAGATAAAAGCCTTTTTGAATAGCGATCATGGCAGTTTGAAAATCGCCGCTGAACGAGTGCCAGACACCTGGATGCAGAGCGAGAGACGATTTTTTCTTGGTTAATTCTTCTTGCCACATAAGAAGCACACTTAATGTATCTTCGGTAGCCTGGCGGTTGTGGACAATAACTGGAAGTTCTAGCTCTGCTGCCAATTCAAGCTGGCTTTGAAATATCTCTTTTTGTAAGTGCTGTGGTGCTTTTCGACGGTAGTAATCTAGACCAGTTTCACCAATGGCGACCACTTTTGGATGCTTTGCCAGTTCTCGAAGCAAGCAAAAGGAGTTGTCACTCCATTTGGTTGCATCATTGGGATGTATTCCGACTGCAGCAAAGAGAGACGGGTGGGACTGGCTTAGCTGAATTGCTCGCCGGCTGGTTTCTAAGTCGGTCCCGGGTATCACAATCCGAAATACCCCTGCCTTCTGGGATCTCTTTAAGACCTCTGAAAGGTCTTCCAGTAGCGTGTCAAAGTTCAGATGGCAGTGTGTGTCAATTAATCCTTCCAACACTTACTCTAGTCCTGCGATTTTTAGACCATCTTGCAGGATGGCTTGAACACGATCTTTATGGGTTGTCTCGCAATAAACTCGCATGATTGGTTCTGTTCCGGAGAAACGTATCAGCAACCAACCTCCATCGTCTAGCAAAAATTTGTATCCATCTGTTGTGTTCAAACCAATTACCTTTAGTCCGCCGATGGTATCAGGTTTAGCTGCTAAGATGCGTTGCTCGCGTTGGGAACGATCTCCCTTGAAAGATCGGTCTATGCGATCGTAATAGTGGGGTCCAATTTTACTAAACAGAAGTTCAAGCAGTTCTGATGGCTTACGTTGAAGCTTTACCATCATATCCAAGAAGTAGAGTCCGGCAAGAATACCATCACGTTCAGGTACATTCCCACGAAATGCATATCCCCCCGATTCTTCGCCGCCAATCATTGCGTTTGTTTCCAGCATCTTGGGAGCAACATACTTAAAACCGACACCAGTTTCATATACGGGAACATCATACATTTTCCCAAGTTTTTCAAGCATACTGGTAGTTGACAGAGTCTTGACGATGGGACCACGCTCGCCGCGCACCTCAAGAAGATAGTATGCCAGCAAAGCATACACCTGAAGCTGATTAACAAAGTTGCCTTTTTCGTCTCCAATGCCGACCCGATCTGCATCGCCGTCTGTTATTATTAAAACATCTGCATTTTCCTGCACTGTGCGCTGAAGTCCCACATTGATGTTTGGCGGGATGGGTTCGGGGCGTTTCATATCTGGAAATATTGGGTTCCGTTCATTGTGTATCTCAATAATCTGTGTCTTGTATCCTGCCAATAACTCGGTAAACCAACCGGCACCGTTACCCCACATGGTATCAACAACAATCTTCAAGCCCGCTTCCTGGATAGGTTTTAAATCAATCAGGGTCTTAATATGAGCAATGTATTCGGGAGCAGGATCGAAGCGCACTAACCTTCCAGACGCTTCTGCTTCTTGAGCTGATAAGCGCTTAATTTGCTCAGTTGTTTCAGGAATGAGAGACTCGATTTCTTGAAGTCCACTAGGAGCAATGGCTCCACCGTGTTCGTCCCTGACTTTGAAACCGTTATCAGTGGGCGGGTTATGAGAAGCTGTGATGTTTACCGCGCCGGCAGCTTTTTTATTGACTACTGAAAAGGCGATAACTGGTGTAGGAGTCGGCCCATTGGTCAAATAGACGCGTAAGCCATTACCTGACAGCACTTCTGCAACAGCTAGAGCAAAATTTTCGGATTGGAATCGTTTGTCGTGCCCGATAACGATCCATTGATCTTGCTTCCCGTGCTTCAAGAGATAATTCGCAAATCCCTGCGCACAGCGTCGCACGTTATTAAAGGTGTAATCCTCGGCGATAACTCCCCGCCAGCCATCTGTGCCAAAGTGAATATCATGTGACATAGGTTCACCTGTTCAAAGTTTTTTGTATTATATCAGCGGATGATAACAGTGGAAAGTTATTGTACAGAATTTCACTGATTATTCTTCCTTGAATATCTATAAAGACACAGTATAATGCTGCTCATAGTATGGTAGCTGAGAAGTTTGAACGGAAGAGACACGTTTATCTGGATTATGCTGCTTCGACACCTGTGGATGAGCGCGTTGTTCAGGTGATGTTGCCTTATTTTTCACAGATTTTTGGTAACTCATCTTCAATACATGTTTGGGGACAGGCTGCAGAGGCGGCAATTGAGCAAGCGCGCAGGACCATTGCTAGATTGATTAATGCCAGTCCTAGGGAAATTATTTTTACCAGTGGTGGCACAGAAAGCGACAATCTGGCGATAAAGGGCGTTGCTTTCGCTCGTCGTAGAGAGTGGGGCTGCAATCATTTGTTAATCAGTCCTGTTGAGCACCCGGCTGTTTCGCAAACCGCACGCCAGTTGTCTGAGGTGTTCAATTTTGAGCTTGAGTATTTGCCTGTGGATTCGTTTGGTAGAGTCGAACTATCAAGTTTAGCAGTACGGCTGCGAAAAGATACGGCTCTGGTATCCGTAATTTACGCAAATAATGAAATTGGAACGATCAATGATATTGCCAGCATTGGAAATTTGTGCCGAGCTAGGGGTATTCCTTTTCACACTGACGCTGTGCAGGCGGCGGCGCATTTGCCAATAGATGTTGTGCGCGAGAATATAGATCTTTTGTCTATTGGCTCACACAAGTTTTATGGTCCGAAAGGTGTTGGCGTCTTGTATGTACGGCAAGGCACGCCAATTCTTCCGATAATCACTGGAGGTGCACATGAAAATAATTTGCGAGCTGGAACCCACAACACACCTTATATTGCAGGAATCGCTGAAGCGTTTCGGCTTGCCCAAACGGAACTGGCGCAGCGAAAAGCCCGTTTGCTTCCCCTCCGTGATATGTTGATAGCCGGGGTCTTGGGGAAAGTTTCGGGTGCATATCTGACTGGACACCCTGTTGAAAGATTGCCCAACCATGCTAGTTTCGTTTTTGAGGGTGTGGATGGGAATACGTTGTTATCAATGTTAGATATGGCTGGTTTTGCGTGTTCTTCTGGTTCGGCTTGCAAGTCGGGTGCTCCTAAACCTTCGGAAGTGTTGTTGGCGATTGGGATACCACCCAAATTAGCTTTAGGGTCGCTGCGGGTTACTTTGGGGGTCGACACGAGTGACGATGATGTTCAATCTTTCCTGCAGGTTTTACCTTCTCTGGTTGCCAAGTGCAGAAATTTGAGAGGAGAATAATGAATTCGTTGCCTTTGGTTGCGGTTGCAATGAGTGGTGGGGTAGACAGTTCCGTCGCGGCAGCGTTGTTATTAGAGCAGGGATACCCTTTGGTTGGGCTCATGCTGCGACTCTGGAGTGAACCGGGGTGCGAGGATAATAACCGATGTTGCACACCTGATTCAGTAGCACAGGCACGTCAAGTTGCTGCGGTGTTGGGCATTCCGTTTTATGTCATTGACAGTCGTAATGTATTTTATACTCGTATTGTAAGCATGTTTATTGAAGGATATCGGATGGGTATTACTCCTAATCCCTGTCTGGCATGTAATCAGTTCATCCGCTGGGGGGTTCTGCTGGATTATGCAAAAGCAATAGGTGCAAATTATTTGGCTACAGGGCACTATGCAAGGCTGCAAAAAACATCTGATGGAAAAATTGAGTTATTACGAGGTATTGATTTAGAGAAGGATCAGTCCTACGTGCTTAGCCGACTGAATCAAGAACAGCTTTCTCATACTTTTTTGCCTCTTGGCAATTTGGAAAAGAAACAGGTACGCAGTTATGCAAATCGAATTGGATTGCCTGTTGCAGAACGCAAAGACAGTCAAGACCTTTGCTTTCTTGGGGGAGTAGATTATCGTGATTTCCTAAAGCGGCACGCTCCTGATTTATTACGACCTGGTCCAATCTTAAATAATCAAGGCAAGCGGTTAGGAACCCATGAAGGACTTGCGTTTTTCACGATTGGTCAACGGCGAGGGTTAGGGGTCAGCAGCAGTAAGCCTTTGTTTGTTTTAGGAAAGGACGTTTCCCGTAATGCTTTGATCGTAGGGGAAGAAAGGGAGCTAGGGTGTGAAGAATTGATTGCTAACCAAATGAACTGGATAAGCGGGTCAGCACCGGCAAAGGTGTTTCGCGGACAGGTTAAGATTCGTTATAAAGCCAGAAGCGTTGACGCCACAATTTCTTTAATTGGTGAGCAACAGGTACACATTAAGCTGGATGTCGTTCTTAGGGATATAACTCCTGGACAGGTGGCGGTTATTTATGATGGTGAGGTAGTCCTTGGGAGTGGAATTATTGTGTCTTCGGGGAAGGTCTATACATGAGTCTACCAAGTATGTTTTTGGGTGTTGTGTTTTCTACATTTTACGGCGCTTTATTCCATCTATTACGTGGGGGAAGTTTTTTGCGGCTTTTTTTGTACATCTTTTTGAGCTGGGTTGGATTCTGGTTGGGACATTTGGTTGGAGAAAAAATTGGGTGGAGTTTTTTGAGTATTGGTACTTTACGGCTTGGAATGGCAACGATTGGCAGTTTTCTGATTTTGGCATTGGGATACTGGTTAAGTCTGGCTACGCCAACTGAAAATAAAAAATAAAAAAGGCATGGTAGCCTCGATCCATGCCTCGTTTTTCTAGTGAAAATAGGGATTATACAAGTTTTACGTGTGCAGCTTGTAAGCCCTTGGAACTTTTCTCAATGGTGAATTCGACTTTCTGGCCTTCCTCCAAGTTCTTAAAGCCTTCACTCTCGATAGCAGAATAGTGGACAAAGACGTCGGCTCCTCCATCGCGAGAAATAAAACCATAACCTTTGCTGGTATTAAACCATTTAACCACACCGGTGACGCGTTCGCTCATTTTAAACTCCTTAACAAATTACAAAAAAAGTTTCTTTTCCTGGTTAATGGGCACCTTTGACATTAAAGCAAACTACCGGTGGGCGACCGAGGCTTGCCCGACCGGTATCCTTGAACATTTACAGGTGCTTTTAGCCATAACTCTGAATTCATCATAACGGCATTTCAAGGAACTGTCAAGGGAAAAACTTGATTTTCCTTGAACTGCTTCGTTGTCGAGTTTTTTACCAATGTAGTATCAAATCTCCCCATGTTCTGGGATTGGTCAACTTACGTCCAGGGGCATTGCAAATCATACTTTGCTGGACATTTTGACTTAGAAGATCATTATCTGAAACACAAAATACAAAACCCAGCCGCATTCCGCCTATCGGGTTGATATTCAATACTGTCCAAGGAATGGCAAACTCCACGCGGTAAATTCCAGCCTCAGCTTTAGAGCCAATCTGCACTTCGGAAAGTGTCCGTGCCAGATTTTTGGGAAAATAAAGAACAGCTTCTTTGAATCCGTTTACGTCTGGTCTTCCAGCAGAAATACCGAGCTGATAATCATCAGCGTTTAATTGAGTTACATGGAAATCACCATCTACGTTGGTGTCAATTTGCAGCTCGATCTCGTCGCCTTTGTATAAGTTTTGTCCGGTGGAAGTCTGTACATAAACATCATCTTTAATTTTTGCTGCAATGTATAGGTTTTTGGCATCCCATCCAATCTTAAAGGAGCTTGAAAGGTCAGCGGGTCCCGACCAACGTGTTGCACCAAAGACAATCGAATTTGCACCGTATTCTGTGGATGTCCATTCACTCCAGTCTCCATCCAGAGTGGGCGGTGAGTCCCACAAATAATTTGCCACTACCGTTGGTCTGAAACCGGGATTCAGGGGAGTGATTTCGACAGTTGGCGGAGGTGAGACGGTGTAGGTGAGTGTTGGAATGGCTGGTATTGGAGTTTGTGTTGGTGCTTCAGCCGTTACGGTAGCGGTGGGGGGTAGGCTTGTTATTGTAGGTGGGGAGGTAGGAGGTGCCGTGAGTGAACCCAGGACGCCCGAACTGAATAGAGCGGTCATTGCCAGGTCAGGCGTTGGTGGACTTGGGGTAGTGGATATTAGCACTGGAAAATTGCACGCCAAAGTAGTGATTGCCAAAATGATGCCAAGTGCTGTCGGGGAAAATTTTTTCATGGGTGGTCTCCTTCTACTGGTCAGTTTTATTATAGTATAGTTAGAAGGATGTTGAAAAAGGTATTTGGCGTCTATCTATACGAAAAACAAGCTGTTTTGCCGCACACATGAGGTATGGACTTTGTGTTTCAAAACCCTCTTGTATGCGCGTTTGATTTTTATTTGAAACCGAATATAATCGAATTGGGTAAGTAATTTATTACCGGGTAACCGAGTTGTGATGATTGGGGCTGGTGATATTCAACTTGAGGTGCGAGTCATTCTTTTTAGCCTGCGCGATCGTCAATTGCAGGTTCTTCTCGTTCCTGCTGGGGAACCCCAGGGCACAAGTCTCTGGCAATTACCGGGAAATCAGGTGGCTCAGTTTCGTTCTCTAGAAGAAACTGCTGGTGTGTGTTTAATTAAGTACATTGGTTGTCGTGAGGCTTATCTTGAACAGCTTTATACTTATGGTTATGCAGAAAAACAATTGGTATCGGTGGTTTATTATGCCTTAATTCCAGAGGGTGAGCATTCAGCAAAAAAGGATATTCTATCTCAATGGTTCCCGGTTGAGATGCCTCCAATTTTGGTCAGTAATCATGCCGAGATTTTACAATACGCACTTCGGCGACTGCGTTATAAGTTGGAATATACAGCGGTTGGCTTTGAATTACTGCCCGACCAGTTTACCTTAAGTGAGTTACAAAATACTTACGAGATTATTCTTGGGGAAAAACTTGATAAGCGCAATTTTCGCCGGCGAATCTTAAGAGCAGATGTAATTGAGCCAACGCCTCATCAACGTGGTGGGGAGGGACGCCCCGCTCGTCTTTTTCGTTATCGCCCAGATGCAGTGGCTGAAGTTAAAGCCCGACGTTTATTCCCTTAATTTTTCGAAGGCTCAAAATTCTTAAGCCGGTGTTTTTCTGAGTAAGCTGATGCTCTCTATGTGGTAGGTTTGGGGAAACAGATCAATAGGGGTGATTTCTTCTAGCCGATAACCCGCTGCCATCAAATGACGAATATCTCGTGCTAGTGTTGCCGGATCACACGATATGTACGCTATTTCGTTAGGATGCAGTTTTTCAATCTGATACAGTACTAGTTTACTTAAGCCCGCGCGGGGTGGGTCGACAACAATTACATTCGCATAGTCGATTTCTAAACTGGTCAACACTTGTTCTGCAGAACCCATATATAGCGATACATTATCAAACCTATCCATATTCCAGACAAAATCACTACAGGCTGAAGGTGAAATTTCAATTGCAAGGCACTTGGATGCCTGCTCTGCCAGAAAAGCGGTAAATAAACCTACGCCGCTGTACAGCTCCAAAACAACGGGATTATTCTCAAGGGATATCATTTGCAATAATACCTGTACCAGTTTCTCTGTCTGAGCTGTGTTTACCTGAAAAAACGAACTGGCAGAAACACGGAACAGTTTTCCACAAACGCTCATTACGATGTATTCATCGCCAGAAAGCACAGTAGAGCCATTGGGAGTAATATATACGGCAGATATTGGAAAATCTACAGAAAATTCCGGAAGCCTTGAAGAATCGCTTTTCAACACCAACAAAATGTCCTGTCCGCTCCCAGTTCGTAAAGCCGCTTCTTTTACTCCTGATGAAGGATCAATTTGAACACATGGCCAGACTTGATTGATGGTTTCTTCTGGTAAGTGACACTCTTGAATCTCTATGGTTTGCGGGATATGAATTTGTTGAAAACCCAGCTTTCCGTTATCTGAAAGGTGAAATTGAACAGTATTGCGGTAATTCCAGGCAGATGGTGATGGAATAATTGGTTGCACAGGAGGGTTTGAAAGTCTGGCGAAACGTTGTAACTGTTCGGCAAGAATACGTTGTTTTGTTTGGAGCTGTTCCTCGTATGTCATGTGCTGATAGTGACAGCCGCCACATATGCCGAAATGCCGGCAACGCGGCTCAATTCGACTGGCTGCGGGTTTCAAAATCCTAAGAATTTCACCGCGTGCGTGGTTTTTGTGTTCTTCGATAATTTTGATTTCTACAAGCTCTCCAGGCAGCCCAAAGGATACAAAGCAGATACGTCCATCTTCTAACCTTCCAATGGCATCGCCACCGTAAACCAGCGCATGCAGTTCGACCAAAGGGTTGTTTTTATTTCTTGCTACCATATTATGGCGCGTCACTGTATCGCTGGAACAAAGGGATATAGATATTCCCGGAATAGACTGGTTGTCCGGAGGCCCGATCAAAGATGGTATAAGTAAACCATTTTTCCATTCCCGGTAAATCGCCAGAACAATAAAGCCGTTTAGGGTAGTTTGGAATCACTGCACAAGTATATTGCTTTATAGATTTTCCTTTTTCATCCTGAATGATGGCATTGTAACTCCCACTGATTTCATCTTCAGCCTGTACGGCGATGAAGAAACGCCAGCCGGGTAGAAATCCGCCAGTATAAAAAGTTGCCTTGCCGAAATCCACAGCAGATGTTGGGTTAGGGGTGCTAGTCGCAGTGGGGGCTGGGGTTGGCAGGCTGGTCTGGGTTGGCAATGGCGTGATTGAAGGTGCTCGGGTGAACGTGGGTAGAGGGGTTCGGGTAGGCGGTTTATTAGGTGTCTCGGTGGGTGCGCTTGAATTGCTTATGCACCCTGCAATCAGCAATGCAAACAGGAATACAACACGGTAGTGAAGTAGATGATGTCTTTGCATATTTTGAACAACCTTTTGGCATTCTCAAGGTAAAATCCATAGCCAGTTATTAGTCATAAGGCAACGAGTCCCGTAATCTTTATTCGTCCCAGAATTTAATGTATACGCCAGTTTTCCACTCATGAAATAATCATATTGCTTTTTAAGCACTGGACGTTCATTGATCAAGACCGTGATGTTTTTGCCATCTGCTATAAGGGTCATTTTGTATTTACCGTTTGGTAATGTTGGCTTGCCATAATAAGCTTTGCCCAACGAGAGGTATTTACCCTGACGGTATCCTGATAAATATACGTTGCCATCCAGAGCCAGGAAAGTATTGTAATGATTATTTGCATCTGATTCGCGGAAGACATATCCACATCCAGAAGCAAACCAGTTTGCTGTATTACTGGCAGACCAATATTCCACATCCGAGTGGATTACAAAATTATCAGGCTGGTAGCCTGTGTACCACCATTGGTACCAGTTTAGTTGCGCCCAGCTTTGGTCGAAATCATCGAGCTCCCAAAAAGTTCCTTCAGTCGTTGATATAAGTCCACTCTGGAATAAATTTGCAACAATTTTTGCCATTGGTTGAGCTGATTCTGTGGCTTCGCTGATGATAGCTTCTTCAGCCTGACGGGTGGCTTCTTGGGCTTGTGCAATGCGCGCCTCGGAGGTTTGTGTTGCGGCGCTGGATTCCTTCGCTAGTTGGGTCTTTTCTAAAACTGCTTGTGTCTCAGATATATCTTCAGTCGGGGGCAAGAGAGTGGAAGTAAAAGGAATAAACGTTGGTTCTTTTTTCCCGATTGAGAAGGAACATGCCAGTGATACTAACAACATGCTGGCTGGAAAAAAATATGTATAGCACCGCTTCATTTTGGCTTCCTCCCATCGTATATATAAACCAATTTTTTCTATTATACTTGTTTTCCGCGAGGGTTCTTATGGTATAATCTCATCGCTCAAATCTACTGGCGAATATCAATTCGGAGAGGTTGCGTAGTCTGGCCTAACGCGCACGCCTGGAGAGCGTGTAACCCGCAAGGGTTCGTGGGTTCGAATCCCACCCTCTCCGCTCATTGTGTCTATCTGCAGCCGCTGACGACAAGGTTTCGGCTGATTGCTTAACTTCGGACTTTGTTAAATGTTCATCTGGTAGATGCGATAACGACGCAATGGTTTGGCGTTGAGTTTAATTAATGCGTTATTCATGGGGTGATTGTCTTCTAGCACGTAGTTGATTTCCATCCAGATATCAGGTGTGTATAACGATTCATATAGAGCGCGATAAAGCAAACTACCCACTGCCCGACCGTGATATTCGGGTACAACGCCGAGGGCAAACATGCGATAGCGATGCAGGCGACGAATTCCAGTCAGCAATTTTAGCCAACCAAAAGGGAAAAGGTGTCCATTAAGTCCCCGTAACAATGTATTGATGTCGGGTATGGCAATTGCGAATCCAATCGGATTGCCTTTGGTATCTTCTGCAAAGATGACCCCTTTCGGTTGAATCACTGATTTCAGGTCTCGTGCCATTGCCTGTACTTCTGCTTCCGTTACTGGTGAATATCCCCAATTGTTGATAATGATAATACTGCGGTTAGACAAATCCATGAGGGTTCGTACCTCTTCATTAAGACGCTTCATGTTAATTTGTCGAGTTTTGATTTGATTGTGGTGAGCAACTTTATCCGTAAGAGCCAAAATGCGATCTGGAATTTTATAGCCTTCTGATCCGGCGATGTAGTAACAAAGCAGATCTTTGACTTTTTGCAAACCGAAGGCGACCATTTGATCATTGTAATATGGCGGATTATATGGAGCCATGATGACAGGGGAAGGTTCGAATCCTTCCAGAACCAGTCCCCATTCTTGCGATACAAAGCTCCATGGACCACGCATGGCGCTCATCCTGCTGATTTTTAGCCATTCGCGGGCAGTTTCCAACAGAAGATGTGCCGCAGAATGGTCCTGAATACATTCATAATATCCAAATAAGCCAACAGGCTCCCCCCAGAACTCTACTGCAAGATTGTCAATGAATGCTGCAATGCGTCCAACGACTTGCCCATCTTTCTCGAGAAGAAATAATGCATACTTGCAATGTTCGAGGAATGGATTGTGTTTAGGATCGAACTGGCTATGCTGTTTGCTGTGCAATGGCGGAACCCAGAAAGGATCATGTATGTAATGTTGATAAGGAAAATTGATAAAAACTCTCAAGTCGCTTTTACTTTGAACCCGTCGTATTTTCACCTTGGACTCCTTTGAAATAACTGTTTTTATATTAGCAGATGATGAATAACGAGTAAAGCTGATTTTGATAAGAACATTAACCCGTTATTTTTCTTCGGTTCTGGCATAGAGAGTGTAGATAAGGGAATGCGTCTACCAGTTTTGTCGCTTGAGCATGAAATCGAAGCTTGCTGTAAACTTGTTCGAGCGGAAAGAGCAAATTAGTTTGAGACGTGGCTGTGTTCTATCAAACAACTATAAAAGGTTGCTCCATGAAGAAATAAGCCCTAGATTTATCTATCTATCGATACGAACCAAGAAGGCTAGATGCCGTTGAATCTTGTCCTTTTTGCTTGTCGTGAGGAACAATCTCTTGCCGTTGTTGATTAAATTGAGGAGCAACAGTAAACTTGTCTACATGTCTCTGAGAAAAGTTCTCCACATTGATTTAGATGCGTTTTTCTGCGCTATGGAGGAATTGCGCTGTCCTTACCTCAAAGATAAACCGTTTGCTGTTGGGAGACAGTTGGGAGAGCGTATTAGGGAACGCCAGTTGCTCAGGGCAATTGATAAATTGCGTGAGCATTACGGTAAATCTGTAGTCCATCGTGGACTTTTCCATAGACAACGAACACGAGGACAACAAACACGAGGACAACAAACACGAGGGAGTTTGAAGATCTTATGCAGGCTGAATCCTTAGCAACATGGCCATATAAACGATTGTTTTCGAATACAAGCTTTTTGTTGCTCTGGTTGGGGCATCTAATCGCGTATATTGGGGATTACTTCATATTACTAGCTGTGCCGATTGTTGTCGAAAAGTTGACAGGGTCAACCCTGATGGTTGGTCTCTCTGTTATCTCTGAAGCGATACCAATGCTCTTGTTAGGACCAGTTGCAGGGGTGTTCATTGATCGCTGGGATCGAAAGCGGATTATGATCGTGTCCTGTGTTGTTAGGGCAATGCTGGTTTTGATCCTGTTGGTTGTTCAGCGTGCAGATCAGGTGTGGATTTTCTATCTGGTCGGTTTTTTGATGTCCACAGTCAGTCGTTTTTTTTCGCCAGCAATGAATGCCCTCTTGCCTTTAATAGTGGAGGATCCAAATGATCTCTTAAATGCAAATGGGTTAATGCAGCTTGTAATGACGGCAGGACTGCTGGCAGGACCCGCATTGGCTGGTTTCATTATTGATTTGTGGGGAGCTTCTGCGGCTTACTTGGTTGAATCGGTGTGTTTAGTGATAGCTGCTATACTGAATGCATTTGTGCATGTCCCAAAGCGTAAAAATTTGACCCCAAACCCTACTACACATGATATAAGTTCAGTGCTGAATGAACTTTGGGAAGGTATTGGTTACCTCTTTTCCAATCGAACCATGTTTGGCATTCTGGTTGTGTTACTGGTAACTCAGCTTGGTTTCGGGGCAATTAATGTGGTTTGGGTTCCATATTTGCAACGCACATTTGGAATTGGTCCGAAGGGGTTAGGAATTGTAGATGCGGCACAAGGGTTGGGTATGGTATTTGGAGGTATCGCCCTTGGTCTTCTTAGTAAGCGTTTGATGAAAACGATGCTGGCAGGTGGTGGTGCTGTAGTTATTGGTATCTTCTTTGTTGCGATTGGACTGGCTCCGGGGGTTGTCTACGTTGTCGTCTTTTCCTTTCTTGTGGGTTTTGGCTTTGTACCTGCTCAATCTGCGATAATGACCCTGATTCAGTTAGCTGTCCCAAACCAAAAGCTTGGGCGGGTGAGTAGCGCCAATCTGGCTTTGCGAAGTGCATCCGGGCTGATCTCAATGGCTCTTGCAGCAGTTTTTGCAGAAGTAATTGGGCATCGCACTGTATATGTTCTGTGTGGTTTGATTGTGGTTCTTGGTGGAATTCTGGCATTTAGTGCAATCAGGGAACCTGAAGTTCGGGTGGAGGGCTTGTGATACGGCGTGATCTCCAAAGTAAGTTAATGGATGGTTTATTTACTGGTTTTGCGTTGATTTTTCTTACAGCAGTGTTGCGATTGCTGATGTTATTTTCTGAAGCAGTACTGGGTAAACCGGGAGTGCTTTCCTTGGTATTTGGTGTTCTGGCGGTTATGATTTTATGTCTGGACCGCAGCTTGGTGTCTCGTTTTCCGGACGCTTTACGCGCACGATTTGGGATGGCGGGGGGAATACTGGCATGGACACTTGTGGAACTGAATAGTTCTTTATTAGAAGAGGGATTGAGGTTTAGTTTACCTTTTGTATTGGAGTTAATCGTTATATCGTTGATCGTATCAGTTTTATGGCGGCGCTTGTTACCTCTAGGCGGTAAGTTTTATGCTTTGACATTTTTACTAGACTGGGGGAACACTCTATTATTACTCGTCAAGCAACAGTTAGAGGCGGGGTATTCTCCACCGATCAAAGCAGTATGGTCCATTATTGGATATCTGGCAATTTTAGGCATTATTGTAACAATAGGATGGATATTGACATTCAGTGAAAACCGCCAGCAACGTTTATGGGGTGGGTTGGTATTATGGGTGTTAGCTTCTCTGGTCTTGGGGATTTTTCAAAGGGTATATTTATAGGGTGGTTGCAAAGGGGATCTTAACGCGAAACAGGAGAAAATCTTGCCTTTTCAATTCTGATGCTGGTATAATCTTGACCACGCCACCGTAGCTCAGCTGGCAGAGCAGACGATTCGTAATCGTCCGGTCAAGGGTTCGATTCCCTTCGGTGGCTTTTTTATTTTTGCCTGTTAACGAAGCGATTCGTGTGTGCTTTTAATGGATGACATCGGGAAATATATCCTTCAGATATGGTAGCATTGTTATAATAAAAACATGGAGTCTAAACCTGTTCCTCTGGTTATTGGTATTGCTGGCGGTTCTGGATCTGGCAAAACCACGGTTGCAAATGTCATACTTCAACGGGTAGGGGCTGATCGCATTGCTTACTTACCTCATGATGCATACTATCGAGACTTAAAAAATTTACCTCCCATGCAGCGTATGCAGGTTAATTTTGATCACCCGGATTCGCTGGAAAGTGATCTTTTGATTCAGCATATTCATCAGTTAAAGAGATGGAAATCCATTGCTTTGCCGGTGTACGATTTTACAACGCATACCCGTACAGAACGCACTATTTTGATTGAGCCGCAGCGTGTAATTATTGTGGAAGGCATTCTTATTTTTGCTGACAAAGCTTTGCGTGATTTGTTCGATGTAAAGATTTTTGTGGACACAGATTCAGATATCAGGTTTATTCGACGGCTACAACGCGACATTTCTGAGCGCGGCAGAACGACCGAATCAGTTATCAAACAATATCTAAGCACAGTCCGTCCCATGCATTTAGAATTTGTCGAGCCATCAAAACGATATGCAGATGTCATTATACCGGAGGGTGGTTTGAATACTGTTGCGATGGATATGGTAATTGCCAGAATAGAAACCCTCCTCAGTGAAAGTGATTGACACTTTTGTAATTATTGGGGTTTCTGTTATATGAGTATTAAGCGACTGCCTGCTGGGGCAGCTTTTTATAATACAGGCAAATTAAGAATGTTATTTATCGGAAGGTGAAAAATGAATTTCACCAGGATTGATGATTATCTGAATACTCATTTGGAACAAAGCATTGCTGAGCTTTCCACGTTATGCGCTCAACCCAGTGTCTCTGCTCAAAACTGGGGGATTAATGAATGTGCTGAACTAGTTACCAATATGTTAGTAAGGCGCGGTTTTGTTGTAGAGGTTTTTGATACCGGCGGCGCTCCAATTGTGTATGCTGAACGAAAGGGGCGTAGTGATAGAGCCATCTTGTTTTATAACCATTATGATGTTCAACCGGCTGAACCGCTGGAATTGTGGACTACACCACCGTTTCAGCCGACCGTAAGGGATGGGAAGTTGTTTGCGCGTGGTGCGAATGACGATAAAGGGCATATTGTCAACCGGTTATTTGCAATGGATGCACTTTTGGATACCGAAAAGGAACTTCCCTGTTGTGTAAAGTTCTTGATTGAGGGTGAAGAAGAAACCAGCAGTGCTCACCTTCGCAATTTTGTAGAGAATCATGTTGAAATGCTTGCTGCGGATGGGTGTATTTGGGAATTCGGTGGTGTGGATCAGCGGGACTACCCAATGCAATATCTCGGTTTACGCGGAATATGTTATGTGGAATTGAGCGTGGAAACAGCAAATCAAGATATACATTCGGGAATAGGCGGTTCGATTTTTCCTAATGCAGCCTGGAGACTGGTATGGGCACTTAACTCGCTTAAGGGAAAAGACGAACGCATTCAAATTCCAGGTTTTTACGATGCGGTGTGTCCACCAACAGAGCAGGAAATTGAGTTGATGGAAGCGTTGCCCGAGACTGCTGACGAGTACAAGAAGCAATATGGTGTTAAGAATTTCCTCAAGGGATTAACTGGTGGGGTTGCTCTGCGGCTGGCTGAAGCATTCGAACCAGCCTGTACCATTTGTGGATTAACATCCGGTTATCAGGGCGAGGGACAGAAAACAGTGCTCCCTTATCGAGCTAGTGCAAAGGTGGATTTTCGTCTGGTTCCCAATCAAACTCCGGAGCAAATTATTCATTCGCTTCGCTTACATCTGGATGCAAAAGGCTTTGAAGACGTCCAGATAAAATTTTTAGGGGGTGAAGCACCTGCAAAAACCGATCCCAATGATCCGTTTGTACAGTTGGTTATCAACACAGCAGAAGATGTTTATGGGCGAAAGATGCAAATTGTGCCTATGGTGGGCGGTTCTGGACCGAACTATGTGATTAGCCAAATATTGAAAGTACCGATTGTGACTGCAGGGGTGGGACATCCCACAGCGAATGCACATGCACCGGATGAAAATGTGCGGCTTGATCTGTATTTAAAGGGAGCAAAGCACATTGCAAGAATTTTGAAAGCATTTGAAGAGAGTTGAAATAAGCATTTCAGGAAATTGCATTTGTTTTATTAGTGTTCCAATGAGTAATTAGGTGACGTCTAAAGACCTTCTCAAGTAGATCGCACTTTTCGCGGCAGGCTTTTTCCTCCTCTGATGCTGGTTCTTTAATCTGACACTGTAAAACGATTTTGTTTTTCTTGATCTGGCAATTGATAGCTTGTATCCTTTGATGATGGGTTTCATCAAGCGCGTCTGCTAATCTAAGACATGCAGCCAGAATGCTAACAACTTTTTTTTCGTTCTCATCAAGCGTTGCATAATGGTCGTGTTTCTTACTGGGTAATGCACCACGATGGTAGCGGGCTATTGACCCAATGAGCAAACGCGTTTTGCTGTCAAAAGGAAGAAGTTTAGTTTCCAAAATAATGATGAGTGTTGTTTTGTGATGATTTTGCCATCCTTCAATCCAGCCGATATCATGTAATATACTTGCGCAGGTGAGCAGATAACGTTCTGTTGTGCCAAAATGATGCAGTTCGCGCAGATCATCAAAGAGTTGCAGGGCAAATTTTGTCACTTGCCAGGCATGATCAGCGTCATATTTACAGTACTCTGCCAATTGAAAAATGTGCTGCAGATTTCCGATATTTTGTTCAGATAAGTCATCATTATTGCTCATTGATCTTTAGTCTGGAAAAGATCACTTTCTGACTGGGTAGGTGGCGGAGCGATTGTTGTGTCTAAATCAATTTTTGGGATGGTCACCTCAGTTGACACCTGAGAGACTGGCGGGTAGACTTCGGTGATCTCAGTCAAGGGGTGAGTGATGGTCTGGCGTAATTTTTCCCATAATGAGATTTTCTTCCAACTTTCCCACTCACTCAAAAAGCGCTGATATTCTTGGTGACGCATTTCCTGCCGGTTTGCGAGGAAGAAGTGTATTCCGGGCAAGAGCAAGTTAAAAGGTCGTGAATGACCATAATACCGGATGGTACGTTTTTTCTCTTCTGTAATGAACTCTGGTAAAGTAGTTATCCAGACATCACAGTCATGGATCACTCCAAGCATCTCTTGTATTTGCCGGACCGCCTGAATGGGTTTTTTCAACATGTTATGATAAAGTGGGGCAAAGGTCTCCAGTGTATATCTCAACTTCTTGGCGCTAATCCGCATTGCGTGCAGCTCTTTCAACCGATTGGGGTCATAGATATACGGTTCGTAAGCCATCATATCGTCTAATTTTTGGCTAATTGCCTGGCGGGCGCGTAAGTATAGCTCATGTGAATAAACCGTTTGCTCAGGCGCCCATGACATAAGCGTCTCAACCCTTTCGCGAATTTGTGAAATGGTTTTGCTCTGTTCCAGTTCCTCTAAAGACTTGATAACTTTGCTCTGGAGTTTTTGACGACGTTGTTTGAGCCTTATAAGAAGACGGCGAACACCTGGACGATAGCGTTTTTCTGGTAATTCGGCAAAAACGTCATTAAGTAACTCGAGCTGAACGTCTGTATCGCGCGCCAATCCAAGAGCGCGTGTAATTTTGCGAATATTATTTTGCCAAACAACAATTTTTCTAGAGGGAAAACAATCAGCAAAGATAGGCAGTACGTTTCTCAATCTTCGGGAAGCGACCCGCATTCGATGAATGCATTCGATATCTTCTGCGCGACGAACGCCCTCAATCTCGTTCTCTAAAGCATTCAGATGATTCAAAATAACCTCTGCGCCAAATACACAGAGATTTAGCAGCTCAGGGTCTTGTATCATGATAAGTTTTTTACTCTATGATTAGACGAATATGGTTACGCAGCTCCTCGAAGATGGGTTGAATTGGGCGATTGGCGTCAACGGTGATAAAGCCAAATTCCTCCGCCATCATATCAAATTGTTCAATTAATCTTGATTGATAAACAACAAAGCTATCATACAAATTGTCAGCACAGCGTATATCCATGCCTGACTCCCAGTAATCGAATCCACGCCCGCAGGCAATACGAGAAACGAGTTGGGGAATATTAGCTCTGAGATAAAGCACCAGATCGGGTTTTAGTGCAAAACCATAAACCTTCCGCGCCCATTGCGGGTTTGCACCGCGCACAACGTCGCGGGCTATGATGGAATAGAAATAGCGGTCCGAAAGTACAATAAACCCCGCCTTTAAGGCCGGGATGATCTGGTTTTCCAAACGATCTGCAAAGTCGGTCGCGTAGAAAAGACTCATCGTAATTCGCCCCAATGTGTGACCATTTTTAGCTGCGTCTAGACCAGGTTGAGTCATTTGTGATCGGCGCAAACCAGTGTCCGAAACAGCATATCCTTCACTCTCAAGCCATTGGCGAAGAAGTTGAATATGGGTTGAACGCCCAACCCCATCAGTACCCTCAAGGACAATTAACCTTCCAGGGAGGCTTTTCAGGGATAGGTAAGGAAATCCAGCACCGTAAAAAACTGGTTTTGTCATATTTCACCAGCCTTTTTTTCGGTAATTTCGGAAGAATTATGAGAAGATCGTTTTTGGGGGTGCACAACAGGATTTGGCAAACCCTCCCAATTTTCAAGAACGGATTTTACATGTTGGCGCATGGTTTTTTGCTGCTGTTTGACGGGCAGTGTTCCATCAATTACTGTAAGACCGAATTCACTGATCATTGCTTCATATTCGCTAATGATCCTCTGCTGAAATAATCGGAAACTGGTGACTTTATTATCTGAAAGATTTAAATCCATTCCGGCTTCGTAGTATTTTAATCGTGCTCGGCTTGCTATGATGCGCTCTACTGCAATATCTAACGGTACCCTGAAATAGAAAGCGAGGTCGGGCTGGACTGCAAAAGAATACAAGTTGCGAACCCACTTGGGATCAACACCGCGGGCTACATCACGCGCGAAAGCCGTAAACGCATATCGGTCTGCCAGTACAACAGCCCCGGCTTTTAGCATTGGGAAAATATAGTTCTCCCAGCGATCGGCAAAATCAGTAGCCTGTAATAGGCTGAAGGTTGTAGGTGTGAACATTCGTTCCTGTTTAGCAAGCTTGGTTGTACTTTTTACCAAGCTGGACGAATTCCACTCAGTGAAATACACGACGTTTCTTTGGGATTGTAGCCATTTGTGCAGGAGATCAATCTGGGTGGATTTGCCGCTGCCGTCAATCCCTTCCACAACGATTAATTTGCCTTTGTATTCATTTTTTCTTAACACGGACAATCTCTCTGCTGTAAGTTTATTTTGATTATAGCATTTTCATGTCCGATTTATACACTTTTGCGGAACGAGTTATTAAGATCCCGATAGCTTATACCGACTCGTCGTCGGATGTATCCATTTCAAGTAACTCACCTGTGGCGATAAAGACGGTCCGTTCGCAGATGTTCGTTACGCGGTCAGCCAAACGTTCTAGGTTGTGGGCAACCCAAAGCAAAAGGCTTGCATGGTCAATTGTTGAGGGGTCGGCAATCATCATATCAATCAGCATCCTATACACTTTATTGTATAGCTGATCCACTTCATCATCTTCTTGTGGAATTGCAGAAGCCTGATTTGGATTTTCTGCAATAAAAGCGCCCAAGGCGCGATGCAACATACTGATCCCAATTTGTGCCATGTGATTAATTTCGCGAATCGGGATAGGAATGTTTGAGTCGCCGAGCATGATGGTCACTTTAGCAATCCCTTTCGCATAGTCTCCTATACGCTCAAGCTCAGTGCTGACCTCGAGCATTGCTGCCAGAAGACGTAGGTCGTGGGCAATTGGCTGCTGAGTGGCAATCAGGATCAGGACGGCATTTTCAATAGCATATCGCTTGTCGTTAATATATTGATCATCCTCTATGACCTGGTGAGCAGTATCAATATCCCGATGTTTCAGGGAATCAACCGCAGTTAATACGGACTGTTCGACCATGCTTCCCAATAGTAAAACCTCATCCTCAATTTGCCGTATTTGGCGATCAAGAGATTCTCTTGTCATTATGACCTCTTCACTTTTGGGTTAGTTTAACCAAAACGTCCCGTAATGTAATCTTCCGTTTGTTTGTTTTTAGGCCGCGTAAATATCTGGCTGGTTAATCCAAATTCTACCATTACCCCTGCCCGATCTTCATCCATGGTAAAAAATGCGGTGAGGTCGGAGGCGCGAGCGGCTTGTTGCATGTTATGGGTGACAATAATGATTGTATATCGAGAGGATAGCTCGCGCATCAGGTCCTCAATCTTAAGCGTGGCGATTGGATCCAGTGCCGAACAAGGCTCGTCCATAAGGATAATTTCAGGTTTGACAGCCAGAGCCCGGGCAATGCAGAGCCTTTGTTGTTGTCCACCTGAAAGTGCCAGTGCACTTTTGTGGAGGTTGTCCTTAACTTCATCCCATAAGGCGGCTTGTCTCAAAGTCTGTTCGACCAGTTCGTCTGTGTTGCCAGAAAAGCCATTAATGCGAGCTCCCCACGCAACGTTTTCGTAAATACTCTTTGGAAAAGGGTTGGGCTTCTGGAAAACCATGCCGATCATACGGCGTACTTGAACTGGGTCAACATCGGGATCGTATATGTTTTTTCCGTGAAAAAGCACTTTTCCTTCTTGGCGGGCAGAGGGTATTAGATCGTTCATGCGGTTAAAAGCGCGAAGAACGGTGCTTTTGCCACATCCAGAGGGTCCAATGATCGCCGTAATCTTTTTGGGCGGGATTCTTAAGTTTACATTCTTAACGGCAAGAAAGTTACCGTAATAGATATTAAGAGCATGAGTTTCTATTGCATAGTCGTTTTGGGAAAGAGTATCAGTGTTCATATTTTTTTACTATACCGGTTTCTCAACAAAATTGCTGATGCATTGATCATGAGCAAGGTTGTCATAAGAACGATAATTGCAGCCGCTGCAATACTCCGAAATTCTCCTTGAGCTCGAGTAGTCCAATTGTATATTTGAATGGGCAATGCTGTAAAGTGGGAGAATGGACCGCTTGGATCGGTAGTGATATATGTCGAGGCCCCCACCAGAATCAAGGGAGCTGTCTCTCCAATCGCGCGCGAGATTGCAAGAATGGTGCCGGTCAGGATACCGGGCAAGGCATAAGGCAGGACGTGTGACCAAATAGTTTGCCATTTAGTAGCTCCAAGCCCATAACTTGCCTGACGAAGTGTATCCGGAACGGCTCGTATGGCTTCCTGAGCATTTATGATAATGATAGGCAATACAAGTAATGCCATCGTTAAACCTGCAGATAGAATCGTGCGTCCATTTTCTGCTGGCGTTCCAAACAATGCTCCGCTTGTTAACGGTTGAAGCGCTCGCACAAAGATTGCCAAACCCAGTATTCCATATACAATTGAGGGAACACCTGCAAGGTTGTCAATATTGGTTTGAATAACGCGGTTGAACCATAGGTCTTTACGTGCGTATTCTTCCAGATAAATTGCTGCACCAATGCCGATGGGTAAAGCAAATAAAATAGTGTACAGGATCAAGTTCAGTGAACCAAGGAGTGCGGTTCGAATACCAGCAAACTGGGCCTGACTGGACATCGTATTCTTCAAAAATTGCCAGTTTAACCATGCGCGAAACTCAAGACGAGCGTTAGGGTAGTCTTTTGCAGCTTCTGCCTCGATTTCAGAGCGCCGAAAAATTGAGTCATATAGATTCCATGTGTTAACAATTCTTTGACCTACGACTTGCGCGTTAACCAATTCAAGCAACTCATCATGCAAACGCTGCTCGAGAGGTTTTTCTTTTTCAAGTGTGCGCAGCCGTATTTTTGAAACATTTGATTTTAGGATGTCAATCAGTTCCGTATCGCTTAATTCCTCTAATGGACGATTTGCCAGCGTGGCAGGGTCAACTTTGTATTCGACGGCCATTAGTCCAAACGACTGATTAACAATGCTTAATAACAAGGTTACCAGCGCAACTAAACCAATGGCTGTGGAAAGGAAAAAAACTGCATGCCATACTTTCCCAACCCTGTACCGCTTGACAAGATTTGTTTTTTCGTTTTTGTCTGCTAGAGAGAAAATGGATCTCATTCGTACACCTCGCGAAAGTGCGTTGCTGCTCTGCGGCTAAGCATGTTTAGGACCAAGGTGATCGAGAACAGCAGCAAACCAATTGCAAAAATACTGTTGTAATCGGGTGTGTCATAAGCCAAATCGCCTCCGCTGATGCGGGCGATATAGCCTGTCATTGTTTCGGCAGACCGGAAGGGGTTAAATGTGAACGCTGGTCCAGAACCAGCCGCTATTGCCACAATCATTGTTTCTCCTACCGCACGGGACATGCCAATGATAAATGCGGCGACGATGCCCGAAAACGCTGCTGGTACAACAACCTTGATAGCTGTTTCGAGGCGGGTAGCTCCTAACCCATACGCTGCCTCGCGCAGTGAGTATGGGACAGCATTCAGCGCATCTTCACTCATCGAGCTGACCAATGGCAGGATCATAATACCCATTACCAGACCAGCTGACATCGTATTGTAAATTTGCACTGTATCTGCTCCAAATATGCTTCTCAACAAAGGCGTCATAAACGTCAGGGCAAAATAACCGTAAACTACAGTTGGGACTCCGGCGAGAATTTCAAGAATGGGTTTTAGAATGCTGCGTGCGCGTGGCGAAGCGTACTCGCTCAAGTAGATTGCAGCACTTAATCCAAGCGGAAGGGCGACCAGCATGGCAAAGAAGCTGGTCATCAACGTTGCGTTGACAAGCGGTAAGACGCCAAATTCGCCTGCTACCGGTTGCCAGGTGGTTTTAGTGAGAAACTCTATCAGACTGACTTCTTCTCTGCCAAAGAATAGCAAAGACTCTTTACCTAATTCATAAACGATTCCCAGCGTAGTTAAGATTGAGATAGCTCCGAAAATGAGAAGAATAGATTGAATGATTGTTTCCCCAACGCGCGGACGTCTTAATAACTTGGTGCTGATACCATTTGCTAGATGATCCTCACCAGCTATTCTTGTTGTTTGAGACTCTAGTAGACGACTTTCCATAATTTACACTCGACTCAAGATTCCAGCTTTTAGACAAGTTGGCTGGTTCTCCTGAATGGAGAACCAGCCAAAGTTTCAATAATGGTGACTTTATTTCATTGCTTCCAGCCATGCCAGCCTGGATTTTTCCAACGCTTTTTCAGAAGCTGGGAAGTAGCCGACATCGAGGATGACGTCATTGACGGTAGTCAGGTAGTAGTTGATGAAGGCGGCTACTTGGGGTTTCTCCTTCATGATTTTAGGATCGGAGTAGATGAACAGCGGGCGGGCGAGGGGGTATTTACCGCTTTCTGCAGTTTGCTCATTGGGTTCGACGCCGTTGATAGAGACGGCTTTGAGGTTTTTAGCTTCGTTTTTGTAATAGGCGAAGCCGAAGTAACCGATAGCGTACGGGCTGCCCTCCACGCCCTGTACTAGGACGTTGTCGTCTTCGGAGAGTTGGAGGTTAGAAGCTGCCAGGACGATTTTCTTAGCGTCGTCGAGTTTCTCGATTTTGTTAGGCTTCTGGATGACTTCTTCGACGAAGAAATCGAAGGTGCCGGAGTCGGTGCCGGGGGTGAAGCGAAGGATGTCCTCTTTAGGCCAATCGGGGCGGATATCTGACCACTTCTTGGCTTTATCGCCGAAGATCATCCCCAGTTCTTCTAGGGTAACATCGGTGACGAAAGTGTTCTGGCTGCTGACGACGACAGCGAGGGCATCTGTGCCGACGCGGAACTCGACTGGGGTGCGTCCGATGGCTTTGCAGTTTTCGATTTCACTGCTCTTGATGGGACGGCTGGCGTTGGAGATGTCGGTTTCGCCGCTCTTGCAGAAACGTTCAAACCCTGCGCCGCTGCCGATGCTGTCAATTTTAATTTCTCCCTTGAACCCGTCGGTCTTGAAATTCTCGGCAATGGCTTCTGAGAGTGGATAGACTGTTGAGCTGCCCGCAGCGTATATCGAGCCGCTTACCTCAGCCGGATCAACATCCGGGAGAAGACCATCAACCATTCTTTCATTTGGAGAAATGGTCGGCTCTAGCGTGGGTTCTGTTGCCGCTTTGGTTGGTTCTGCCGCTTTGGTCGGTTCTACCGGTGCTTTGGTCGGTTCTGCCGGTGCTTGGGTTGGTGTTGCTGCCGGCTGACAGGCAACAAGAACCAGACTGAATAAAACAAGTGTGATGATAATATTTGTGATGCGTCTCATACTCTATACTCCTTGTTGTGTTGGATTACTAACACGACAATCTTACCTTTGAGGGTTTAACGCCAGCCGATTGTAATGTTAACAATATGCAAACATCCAGTTAAAGTCTGGAGTTTGACCAGTTCGATTTGTTTTTATTAGCTTGGGAACTTATGCTAATGGGATGGAGAAATAGAAGGTGCTGCCGGCACCCGGTGTGCTTTCAGCCCAGATTTTTCCCCCATGAGCTTCAATTGTATGGCGGGCAATAGAAAGCCCTAACCCCGTACCGCCACCTGAGCGGGCACGATCTGCTTTGTAAAAACGCTCAAAGATGCGTTGCAAGTCTTCGGGCGGAATGCCTACACCGGTGTCACGCACCCAAAATACCACCTCATTTTTAGAAGGATACGCTGACACCATGATCTTCCCCCCAGGCAAGGTAAACTTTATGGCGTTATGAACTAGGTTGACGAGTACTTGCTCAATCCGTTCAGCATCGGCTTTGACATCAGGAAGGTTTGCAGGACATTCAGAAACAAGACTCAACCCTGCTCGTTCTGCCTGAATCCGCATCCGCTCAATGACGGGCTGAATCAGTTCACATGGCGAAACAGGTTGAAAATTGAGTGGAATTCGCCCTGTTTCGATGCGTGAGAGTTCAAGCAATTCACGAACCATTTGAACGAGGTTATCAATCTCATCTTCCATGCGCGTTAGGAAACGTCGCGCTGCTGGAGGATCGTCTAGAGCTCCTTCAAGAAGCGTTTCCGTGATGGCTTTGAGGGATGCTAGTGGTGTGCGTAACTCATGTGACACATTGCTTACAAAGTCCTGCCGAATAGTTTCCAAGCGGTGGATGCGGGTTAAGTCTTGGCAGATTAGCAGCGTTTTACCGCGAAGGTTCTCTTTTAATGGGAGAACAATGACTTGGATAAATAATCGTTCTGGAGTTGTTTCCAGTGTTAAAGTCTGTTGAATTTGGCTGGTACGCGATTTTTTCCATGCTTCAATAATTTCATGGTGGCGCACAATCTCAGCCAATGAATACATCACAGGTTCTGGATTTTCAACCTTAAACATACTGATTGCCGCGGGGTTAATCAGCTCAACTACACCCTCCTCGTTTACAATGAGCACGCCATCTGCCATTTGACCAAGAACGGCTGATAGTGTTCCTCGTTCAATCATCAGTTCCTGAATCTGTTGGTTAATTTGTCCTATCAACTCATCAAAAGCTAGCTTTAGCTCATCTACTTCATTCAACCATTGCGAGGATTTCGTAGGTTCAATTATGTTCTTTAGTGAGAGCCGAAGATTTTGTGCTAGTTGATTGATTGGGGCGATTAAGTAACTAGTTAGGACGGAAGATAAGATGATTGCGACTATAGTAGCCAGGATTGTCGCAGCGAGGATACCTTGAGAGATTGGGGCAATCCCTGATTCCAACTCATTCAATGGAATTGCCAGCCGCAGTACAAATGCTATTTGATCATGTTGATAGACCGGTAAAGCCACATAGAGCAAGTCGCTGAAAATGGTTGAGCTGTGACGGATGGAACTTCCAATTTTTCCCTCCAAAGCTTGTTGCACTTCAGGACGGTCAAGATGATTTTCCATTTCAGATGCACTCGCATCAGAGTCTGCAATTACTTTACCATCTGGCAGGACAACCGTAATGCGTATCGAGGCATTTTGACTGCTTTGATGGATGATCTCATCAAGTCCTGAATAAGAAGAATCCTGAGTAATAATAGGAAGAACTTGTTGGGTGAGGAGGTTCGCCTCAGAAACTAGGCGCTGGCGATAGATTGTCAGATATGCATTTCGAACAAAGTTCGCCAGATAAAAGTTCAAACCGCCCATGATAATGAGCAGTAAAACCGCATACACAAGAATAATTCGCCAGCGCAGAGAGAAGAATCTCAAGTCTTTACCCCTCAAAGCGATAACCCGCACCGCGAACAGTCACGATGCGGTTGGGGTTGGCGGGATCGCTCTCGATTTTTTCGCGTAGCCAGCGAATATGTACATCCACAGTGCGGCTATCACCAATATAGTCCCACCCCCAAACACGCTCCAAGATATGCTCACGTGAGAGTACTTGCCCGCGGTGTTGTGCCAGAAACAGTAATAATTCATATTCTTTGGGCTTGACTAACAATATCTGGCCATCTAAGAGCACTTCGTGCCTATATGTGTCAATGACGAGATTACCAAAGATCAGTTTTTGCGCTTGAGCGGATGGAATGATTTCAGTTTTGCCTAGTTCTTCTCGCATCATCCGCACTCGGCGAAGCATTGCCTTTATGCGCGCAACAAGTTCGCGCATACTGAAAGGTTTGGTCATATAATCATCCGCCCCAACTTCAAGACCAACAACACGGTCAATTTCGTCGTCTTTTGCAGTCAACATAAGAATTGGGGTGGACATTTCCTGACGCAAGAGACGGCAAACTTCAAATCCGTCTATCCCCGGCAGCATAATATCCAGTACAATCAGGTCTGGGTGTGATTGACGTGCAATTTGCAAAGCGGTTGCGCCGTCGGCAGCGGTCTCTACTTCATACCCCTGTCTCTTCAGGTTGTAAGCTAGAGTTTCCTGAAGGGTCATTTCGTCTTCAACAATCAAGATTTTTTCACTCATTTTTGCCAACCATTTCTTCTAGTAAGTGCATGAATTGTTCAGCAATTTTGCCACGATCATAGTGTTTTATAACATAATTTCTGCCGTTTTCACCTAGTTGTTGCGCTCGTTCTGGATTTTTGTAGAGGAATAAAATAGCTTGAGCTAAAGCCTGTGGATTACCGGGTTGTACGAAAATTCCCGCATTTGCATTTTCAACAACTTCTCGAATGACCCCGTCAATTGCTAGAACAACAGGGCGACCTGCCGCCATATAGTCAAAGACTTTATTCGGATAAGTCGTTTTATACCATTCAAGCGGTTTCAATATTGCAATGCAAGCATCAGAGGCGGCAAGAATGTGATTCATTTCAAGTTTAGGTACTGGTGGGATAAACTTTATGTTTTCAAGTTCCAATTGCTTTGCTTGATTTTGCAATGCTTTCTTTTCTTTACCATCACCTACCAGCAAGAAGCAAATATCTTTGTGATCCTTAAGCATTTCAGCAGCTCGAAGAACGACTCCCAAGTCATTTGAGGGACCATGGGCGCCGGCGTAGGTAACGATGAATCGTCCCTCCAAGTTCATTTGTTGAGGGAATTTTTTCAAGCCCCTAACTAGGGAAAACATGGCGGGATCCGCACCATTAGGAACGAGTTGCACACGGCGAGCGCCATGTTTTGTTACGTGCTCAAGGTAACCTGGCGAATTAACAATCACCTGATCGGCTTGCTTATATAGAAAGCTCTCCAGCCATTGAGAGCCTTTAATGAGAATTGGGTTTTTCAACACTCCCATTGCAATGGCAAAGGCCGGCCAGAGGTCTCTTATTTCCAGAACAAAAGGTATTTTTTTGATCTTTGCCAGTAGCCATGCGGTAACACTTTGAAAGATAGGCGGCGACGTGCCCCAGATCAAGTCCACTTGTTTGATATTGATGCCTGCAAGAAATGATGAAACCATAAAACTAACAAAACTCAGAAGTCGGTGTAAGAAACTCCGATGAAAAAATGGGTACGTATAAGTTTGACATATGATAATTCCTGGTTCCAATTCTTGCTTTTCTTTCCAACCGGATAGTGGGCGGCGGGATTTACCCGTCAGATAATTTATCGGGCTACTGATGATTGTAATACGATGACCGTGTTTTGCCAGGTGACGTGCAAATTCAATATGACGTGTACCGCCTGCATCATCAAGCGTGGTAAAAGCTTGGTGAATTAACAAGATATGCATATTAATTTGATTTCAATTCCCATTCACTATGAAAGATAAGAGGTGGAACAGCAGAAACAATGACACGATACGAAAGTGCCGGTCTTTTGTCACCATAGGTTGGTGAATACCAGCCAAGATACGGCAAAACTGGTCCTGATCCAATCAGCCTTTCGCCTGCGCGAATCACCTGAATGTCCACGACATCTTTTTCAACAGCGTCTGGAATAGTCACGTTCAGATTAATCATCCCGAAAGGTGTGGTAAGACGCAGTTGAGAGTCCTGCAATTCCCAACTTAAATCTGGCAATAGCCAGTGTAAAACAAAAGAGAGTTTCTTTGTGCGTTTTGATTGAGTTGGCAGTAACCTATCAGTAACTTTCCAATAATTGGATTTGGGATGAGCTAACTCTCGCTGATGCAGGATACCCAGAGCTTCATAACCTGTGTGAAAGGCTACAATTTTGTCAGGGTTATTATTGAGCACATGAGCCTGTGACCATCTTAACCAGAGAAATTTTCCTGCTCGAACCATTTGGTCTTGCATGTCAACTTCAACCGTATTGTGCACAGCAGTGCAGGCAAGCGCATTTTGCCAGGGGGGCGGGGCATTGTAACGATAGGTACCTGCATCCAATGCAATATTTTCACCTTGCCACCATAAATCAACATGCAATTGGTCTGCGTGGGCTGGTCTTGTTGTGTGATGAGCAATACGAATTGTTGCCCAACTTTGAGAATTTCCCAATTTGAAAACCTCCCGACTTTGAAAACAGGAGAAGTCTTGGTGACCTTTGGTGTTAAGCTCAAGACCAAACCAGAGACTCATCTCGTCCCACGGTCCAGGTTGAAAATAGGGGGTTTGAAGAAATGCACGCGCACAAGCCTGTGCTACCGGGCGATAATCTGAAAAGTCGCTTTCTGATAATGGAAAAATGTATGCGCCGTCGTTGTGTCCAAGATTGGGAACTCGTCCGGAAATTGGGTCCATATGCGCCAGCAGCCAGCGTGTGGCAGCAGTAAGTTTTTGAAGTGTTTTTTGAGGGAAGTGTTCACCAGCGATTTCTGATACGGCTTTTGTCCATAATGCAATCTGTAGCATCAAGCGGTGATAGTTTGTGCTGTTCTGACAATAGGCGCCATCTTCAGAAATCTGGTTTTGCAGGGCGTAATGAAACCAGTACCAGCCTTGTTCTTTCCATTTTCTCGCTTTGGTTATCCGATTAAACAAAACACCTGCGGTGTATAAACCTGCTGCCTCAACGAGCAGATGATTATTGTTTTGTGCGCGAGCATATACTAAGGTGGGGGGAATACGCCGAGCATGGGCAAATATTGAGCGTATCAGAAGCTGCATGCGATCATTTGTAGAATGAACAGAGGTTTTCAGAACTGCACCTGCCATTGTCCACACAATGAGGCGTAAAGCCACTTCCTGAGCTGAAATCCAGTTTGGGCCAAGGTTAACTGGATTTTCTCGCACAAAATTTTCAAAAAATTGCCAAAAAATATCAGCATACTTTTCATCTCCATAGCGAATATATGCGCGCAAGAGCGCAAAAGACCAGCTAAAGCGTGCTACCTCCCAAATGTCTTTGATGTCTTGGGAAAGTTTGTGTTCTGAGATCTTGCTCCAATGCAGGTTGGATAGAGGTGGGGCTAATTGAACGGGTATCAGTGTGCTGCCATACAGACGTATTTTGCCATTGCAGATTTCTTCTGCGATTTGCAATAAATTGGAGTTTTCTTCTGGAATGAAACCGGAAAGTGCTTTTTGCTCAGGCGGTTTGAAGTCAAAGTTAGCAAACAACTCCTCTGATTCAAAGGACAAATTCGGAGCTTGCGGCGGTGTTCTTAGAATCCAATATCCAGTTTTGATACCTAGCCTGTATAATGTGTTAAGCCAGAGCGGGTGAAGACCCAACTCGCGACTTGCTTGCGCCAACAGACAGAAGTAATTCATAAGTCTACTGATAGTTATCTTCCAGGTTGACATCAGGAATTTTCACGCATTGCCCAGTCCTTAAAGATTCCAAAGCTAAAAATGTGGCTAATGTTGTGTTGACAATTTGTTCATAAGGTATTGGGGGGGGAGCACCCTTGCGTATTGAATCTAGAAAAGCTTGCCAGGCAGCATGATGTCCTTTATCTTGTCGGAAAATATTGCGGCTTGTTCTCTTTCTACCATTCTTGATCAAATCAAGAGAGCGAAAGTCGTTGAGAATGGCAATACTACCACCACAAAAAACTTCAAGGCGTTCTTTGGGCACACTTTTATCACCGTTTGCCAGATAGTGAACATTACCAATTGAACCGTCTGGATAAGTAAGAACAAGTAAAATGTTGTCCTGATGATACCGATTTACGTCCGGCAAAGCTTGCGCATAGATTTGCTGGGGCAATAGACCGGTGAGATAAGTCAGCAAGTCAATAAAATGACAGCATTCACCGATAATACGACCGCCGCCTTGTTGAGAGTCGTGCAACCAATGTTCGGAAGGCAGGAATCCAGCATTGATCCTATAATGTGCAAACAGCGGCTCAGTTCTAGCAGACAGGAACTGTTTTAGTAGAACTGCGTGAGGCGAGAAGCGGCGATTAAACCCCACTGTCAGAAGCGCCTTTTGTGGTTTCGCAAGAAGCTCAAGAATGCTTTCTAACTGCTGATGATTGATGGCAAGGGGTTTCTCGCAATACACGTGTTTGCCATTGGTTAATGCACCAACGACCTGTCTGGCATGATGTTGGTGAGGGGTAAGAATTGCCACAATATTTATGTTTTCGTCCTCTAAAACATCTTCTTCTGACGAACTAACATTGTTAAATTCAAATTTCTTGGCGGCGTGAAAAGCACTCGTACCTGATGCAGACACAATGCAAACTTTTTCGACTTGTCCAACTCTTTGAACATTGGGAAGAAAAATGGCTGTTGCGTAGTTTCCAGCGCCCAAAACGCCCAGCCTCAGTTCATGAGTTGATGAAACATGAGTTGTCGCCAGGCGAATCTTCTTTTCCACTTCCTGTTCAGTTGTTTTTGGGTAGGTTAACAGAATTGCCAGAAAGGGTTCCTTGCGCTTGCCGGTAATCAGCTCATATGCTTCGGTGGCGTGTTCGATTGGAAAGCGATGGGTAATCAATTGCTGAACGTTCAGTTGACCACTTGCTAGCAGATTTACAAATTCGATCATGTTTCTTTTTTCGGTCCATCTCACATAACCAATTGGATAATCTAAGCCCTTTTCCTCATAATTTGTGTCGTAACGTCCTGGTCCATAAGAACGCGATATCTTAAGTTGCAGTTCTTTATCATAGTAAACCTTACGCGGAACGCTCAAACCAACTGCACCAACAACGATAACTTGTGCGCGATCACGCGCAAGTTGCCCAGCAAGTTCAATAGGTTCGTTAGAGGGTGTGTCAGCGCAGATCAGCACAGCATCAAAACCCTGTCCACCAGTGAATGATTGTCCTGCAGTTAATGCCTCTGATGTAAGGGTTGCAGTTACGCCCATGGATTGCGCCAGTGTAACACGCTCTTGGTTTATATCAGTGCCGAATACGGCGCAGCCAGCCGCTCTCGCAATCCCAACTGTTAGCAACCCAAGAAGTCCTAAACCAATAACTGCTGTGTTTTCTCCAAGTTGGGGCGCTGCCAATCGAAAGCCGTGTAACGCGATTGCACCCAGTGTTGTAAATGCAGCAGATTCAAAATCAACGTTTGGAGGTAAGGGTACCAACAGATTTTTAGGAATGACAACATATTCGGCATGTACGGCATAACTGCCCCCCGCACAGGCAACCGGCATACCAGGCTCAAAACCTTCCATATTGCTTCCAACCTCAACAATGATGCCTGCTGATGAATAGCCCAGTGGTAATGATTGATCAAGGCGGTTAAGTACGGCTTGAACGGTTGAAAGTATGCCTTCCCTGCGAGACTTATCAATGACTTGGCGAACTAGATCGGGCCTAGACTGAGCTTTGCCGATCAGGCTTTTACTAGCGAATTCTACAACCATGCGTTCTGTTCCGGCAGATACAAGCGAATTTACCGTACGAACCAGAGCAGTACCAGGTTTTACACCTGGAATGGGAACCTCAGCAATACTTGTTTTTCCATCTTTCATATTTTGCAGGAGTAGCTTCATTTCACCTCGTTACTCTAACTATGATTTTTCCAAATTTGATAGATATGCGTTGAAACCGCCAGATTTGGGGGATAGCAAGGGTTCCTAATCGCCAGATATGGCGATTGTCAGTTAAGTTTACCAGTTTTGGAACAGTCACGACTCTAACATTCTTCCTGGTTGTTTTCCTGATTATACTAATAACCGGACCAATATGTTTGGGGTTGAGTGACGCTTTCCAAGTTTGTAAATTCTGAAACAGCCACACTACCGTATAATATAAACTTAATTGTTGAATAATGTAATGTAATGGAGACAATTCATTTGGCACGGTTAGCGAAGAGTTATATCTTTTCAACAATCATCACAGCTATCGGGTTGTGCATAGCATTTGTTGCGGGGGGAAATATCTGGCGTGGTTATGTATCTTTAAAGTTGTTGGTTCTTATCTTCAGTATTGTGGGCTTTATTATCCTTTTGATGATACGCGGTGACCAACAAAGGGCAGGTTTGGCACATGTGAAATTTGATGTTTTTATTGTGTTGGGCATTGTGGTATTACTTGGTAGTTGGGTTCTCTCGCCAAATATTCGTCAGGGGCTGGATCGCGTAGCGCTATTGCTGAGTTATCTATTTTTATTTTACTTGTTCATTGACGTGTTAGAAAATGGGCTTGAGCGCAGGGGGGTTATTAACGGCTTGCTGGTTGCTACAGGAATTCTATTGTTCTTGACCGCTTTAGAGGTGTATCTGCGTTATTGGGGCTGGTGGGAAGCTGTTGGAAAAAGAGAGATACTACCTCCATATCCTTATCGCTTTATCAGCATACTGGGACATTCAAATGCCATGATGTGTGTCGTAAACATGTGTACGCCTTTGGCAATACTTCAATTCCTGAATCGAGATTCACGCATTGGACGAATAGGAGCTGCTTTCTGGTTAATTACCTATTTGATGGTTATTCCTTTTTCTTCTTCCCGAAGCGGATTGGTGGGTTTATTGGCTGGCTTTTTTTTGATGACTGTATGGTTGTTGATGAAAACTGGCTTATTGCCACGGCTTATTCAGTTTGGTTCAACGAACAGGTGGTTTTTCGCACTGATTGGCATTTTTCTGCTGGGTTTGTTGACTGTTTCTGCATGGTTAGTGGTTAACTTCTCATTTCATCCCTCTCATGGGGTAACCTTTCTGGGCAGCCGGTTAATCATTTGGAAGGGAGTATTTGGTGTTTTAGGGGTCAATCCATGGATTGGGGTGGGCCCAGGGCGTTTTGGCTATGAATACCTTAAGCATGGTGGGAGCATTCCCCCCGATTTTTGGGCTTTATCTGCTCATAGCCTTCCTTTTCAAATTCTGGCAGAATTTGGAGTTGTTGGCGAGTTTGTTTTTCTGATGCTGTTGGGAAGTGCGGGCTTCTATTTGTGGAGAAGGTGCAAGAATGCCCGGGTATCAGAAAAAACTCGGTGTCAGGCGATCCTGATTGGGATTGGTGTATGGTTTGTTCAGGTTTTGTTAGATGATTTTACGGATTATCCCGGAGTTATGATCATCCTTATCTTGATGCTGGCATGGGTTATCACCTCATCAGATTCTCCGGTTGAGCGATGGAGTGCTGTAAGTGGGAATATCCTCATATTGCCTGCTCTGATGATCGTGGGATGGCAATGGATACAGGTGTGGTCTTATTATCCCATGGCGATTGGGTTAAGAGATACTGAACAAGGTTCGTGGCTCTCGGCGGCAGAGAAATTTACCATTAGCGCGCAGCGAGATCCAAACTTTATTTTTTATATGACACAAGCGGGGCTTGTTCATTCAATGGCGTGGTCACAGACGCAACAGTATTCCAATTTGTCTATCGCTAGGTACTTTTTTCAAAGAGCGCTGATGATGGAAGAGAATGTTTCGTTGTTATGGGCTAACTTGGCAGTTTTGGATTGGTATTCAGGTGATTCGCTATCTGCTATTCAACATATGACACAGGCAAATACGCTTGCACCGCAAGAACCCACTTACCTGGTAAATTTGGGATGGTTTTTTGAAAAGATTGGAGATGTGGAACAGGCAAAACACCATTATTTGCGTGCGTTGAGACTAAATACTTCAATTGCCTCCCATCCATTTTGGCAATTAACCTCCTTGAGAAAGGAGGTCTTGAACAAATGGATATCCGATGCTAAACCTGCCAGTTTGTATCCTCAGGGGTATTGGAAGAGCGCTCAAGATGCCTTGAATGAAGGGAATTTCAATAAAGCGAAGTACTTTATTCAGCTATCCGATTGGGTGGGGGAGTCACAAATAGCTGTCTTGACTCTGAAGGCTAAGTTGTGTGAAGCTACGAATCAGGGTGATCAAATTAACGCCTGTTATCAACCACTTATTGATAAGATGAAAACCCCAGTTTTGCGTTATCAGGAGACATATTTTGTCAATACTTATTCCATCTGGCTTTATCACCGTAAGGGGCTGTCCTTTGATCTTGTCCCTGGTTTCTTACAGTTAATGCCTGACTATGGTCAATTTGAAGCACTAAATCGGCTATATCAATTTTATAGTCAGGCAGGTGATTGTGCTAGAGCGGAAGAAACATGGAGGATTTTACAAATTGCATTGAATGGCGGCGCTCTAGAGCCGATTTTGGAAATGCCAGTATGTAAAAGCCCATGAGTTTTGCTTACAACTAGCTTTTAGCATGAACGAAAACGCTATTCAACGAGTGAATATTTTAGGGGTTAGGATTTGCGCTGTCACAATGGCGCAAACGCTTAAGATAATGTGTGATTGGATCAGTCGTCGTCAGGCGCATTATGTATGCTGTGTTCCTGCGCATGCCATTATGGACTGCGTTGAGAATCCATCGCTTAGACACGCATTTAATTTTAGCGGTTTGACTACTCCGGATGGAATGTCCATCGTATGGTTGTTACGGTTAGCTGGTTATACTGTCGAAAGGGTATATGGGCCCGATCTATTACTTGCGACCGCTGCACTTTCTGTTGAAAAGGGGTATCGTCATTACTTTTATGGAGGGGCGCCCGGAGTGACAGAGAAACTTGTGACTCGTCTCAAACAGCGCTTTCCTGGGTTGCAAGTTGTTGGCTTCGAGTCACCTCCGTTTCACACTCTGTCTCCAGAAGAAGATAAAGCTGTGGTCGAGCGCATTCGGAACGTTTCTCCCGATTTTCTGTGGGTGGGGATAGGATCACCACGCCAGGAATGTTGGATGAGCGAACATGTTAATGTCCTAGGTGTACCTGTATTGGTTGGTATAGGTGCTGCGTTTGATTTCCTGTCCGGAAATAAACCTCAAGCTCCGCGCTGGATACAACGAATGGGGTTAGAATGGCTTTTTCGTCTAATAAGTGAGCCAAAGCGATTGTGGCGCAGGTATGTTTTGGGATATCCAAAGTTCATCTTTTTGGTATTATTGCAGCAGCTTGGCTTGAAGTCTTTTGAGTGATTCGATTGAGGCGAAGTGTTTCGGCGATTTTCTGCTAATTTTGCAGTCTTATCCATTTACATTGACGCGTTGTTAATCTTTTTGGCATTGTTTATTTCAGTCCAGTTGCGGTTTCCTCTGAACGCACTTGGATTTGTTCGAGAAATGAAAGAGCCGGCACGTTTGCCGGTTGGTTTATATATTTTATTCCCTGTTCTTTGGATTGGAGTGTTGCTGGTTTTTTCGGTTTATGATGGTCGAAAGAACTTGAAGGCGATAGATGAGTTTGCCAGCCTGACCCTCGGTTCAGCATTGGCAACCATTTCGATCGCAGGAATTTTATATCTTTCGTACCGTGAAACATCTCGGTTCCTGTTTTTAATGTTTGTGGTTTTAGCATTTGGTTTTCTGATTACTTGGCGCGTTATATTTCGCTTTTATTATCGGCGTTACTTTGGGAATGCTGCTCAAGCTCGGCATGTTCTGGTGCTTGGGGCTGGGGCTATGGGATATAAGATGTATGAACAAATCACAAAGTACCAACAGTTTGGGTTGAGGTTTGTGGGTTTTTTAGATGATGATCCCCAAAAACAAGCCCGTGATCCTAAAGTGCTTGGTTCACTTGGGGCCGTCCGTGATGTGGTTAATGATTTGAAAATTGACGATGTAGTTATTGCTCTTCCGAGATCCGCTTATGTCCGGCTGAATCAAGTTGTAAGCGAGCTTCATGATCTCCCTGTGCGCGTTTGGGTGGTTTTAGATTACCTGTCTCTTGCACTTCACCGCGCTGCTGTGGATGATTTTGCCGGGCTGCCAATGCTGGATTTGCGCGCACCTGCATTGAGCGAATATCAGCGTATGCTTAAGCGGGCTTTTGATCTGATTGTAACTGTACTCTCTTTTATTATTGCCTTACCTGTGATGGGAATCATTGCGTTCCTAATCAAGCTGGATAGCCCAGGCCCAATATTATACCGGGCGAAACGCGTGGGTGAAAACGGGAAAATTTTTGAAATGTTGAAGTTCCGTACTATGATAGAAAATGCGGATGAAATCAGAGACCTTGTTGCCCGGGTCAGAGATGATGGCAGTGTTATATATAAAAAACCAGATGACCCTCGAGTTACTCGAATAGGAAAAATTTTACGAAGAACAAGTTTGGATGAATTGCCACAATTATTTACTCACCTTACGCAGCCAATTGAACGGGATTGAGTTCCCGAAGAGCAGCGTAAGCCGATTGGATAGCGCGTACGTACAATTTTGATTTGAGAGCAAAGTGATTGAGTTTGGTGTTGCCTTTGAGCAGTTCAAG
>DAOTYY010000127.1:0-7660 GCA_034434695.1 Anaerolineaceae bacterium | reverse complement strand
AATATGTGTTTTCGACATAATAATCGTTTCATTTTTTTCAACAGAGCTTCCAATTTTGCAGTTGTGGTCTACTAAAGAAAACTCCCTTATCTATGCACCCTTACGCACGGTTACATTGCTACCGATGATGGATGGTCCTTTTATGTAAACAAAAGGTTCGACGACAGTCCCATTCCCCAAATAAACATTCTCATCTACTATTGCACTTTTATGAATACAAGCATCTGTGATTTCCTCGCCTACGCTTAAAATAAAATCGGTGATATTTTTTCTTAATGTTGATGTTAAGGTCATTAAATCCTCGACTTCACCGAATAACATGTTAAATAAAGATGTACTTTCATTGCTAAAGTACTCTTTCAACAAAAGGTTTTTACCCATTTTGTATGCACCTTTAGGAATTTAGGAAATCAACATACCGCCGTCAAAAGGCAATACAACTCCAGTCACATAATTTGAGGCATCAGAACAGAAATAGAGAACGGTAGCAACTATTTCCTCAGGATCGGCAATCCTTTTAGCTGGAATTCGCTGAAGCAATTCTTGAAGCCTTTCTTCGTTATCCCATATGTACCTTGTCATTTCAGTTCTCAAGAATCCAGGCGCCAAAGCGTTAATCTGAATGTTATATCTAGCCCACTCAACGGCCAAGGTCTTCGTTATAGAAATAACACCTGCCTTGGAAACATTGTACGAAATATAATCAGGATAACCTATTAACCCACATCTTGAAGAAAAATTGACAATCTTTCCCCCCTTGCCATTTTTGATCATTACTTTTCCAACTTCTTGGCAACACCAAAATAGACCTGAGAGGTTGACAGCAATCACCTTATCCCAATCATCCTTGCTAACTAACTCTGCTTTCGATTCAATAGCAATTGCCGCGCAATTTACCAAACCATCAATATGATCCCCAAATTGCTGAGCTGCTTCCGAAACGAAACTAACAACATTCTCACGATTCGCAACACTACCCTCAATGTATTTACCGCCTGCCCTTGATCCCACTTCTTCATCAAATTTCTCTTTGGTAACTATATCAACACCAATGACCTGTGCTCCCTTATCACAAAAAGCCTTAAATATCACCCTACCAATACCACCATATGCTCCGGTAACTAATATTTTCTTTCCCTCTATCGAGAATTCATTTTTCATCATGATTTTTCCTCCCCTCTTTTTTTCGCATTTCTGAACCTATACCATCGACAAGATATATTGCATCCCTAACTTGTTCCCAATTGGGATCTCCAAGCATATTGTGTATGGTCTCCGAAGGCTCGGTTGCTTTCTTTGCAATGCTTTCAATGGTTTTTGGATCACATTCACTTCCACCAATGTCTTTCAAGCAAACAGGAAGACCGATTTCCAGGTTAAATTGCATTATCTTGTCAAACTCAGCCTTACTCTCACCTTGTAACACTAATTGAACAAGTAAGCCAAAAGCAACTTTTTCACCATGCAAGCTGCGGTGTGCATCTTCCCAAACAGTGAGACCATTAGCTACTGAATGAGCTGCTGCCAAACCCCCTCCTTCAAACCCCAAACCACTCATTAGAATATTCGCCTCAACCACATATTCTAAATAGGGCGTAACAGCTTTTCTTCGGACAGATTCTCCAGCCTGCATTCCATAGGTAAGAATGACTCGGGAACATTCCTTTGCAATACACAGTGAAGTAAGAAGAGGCTTTGTTTTGTATACATTTTTCCCGTTTCCATTCCAACAAGCCATCGCCTCATAACCAGTCGCCAATGCATCGGCCATTCCTGAAACAAAAAAACGATAAGGGGCGTTTGCAATTACCTCCACGTCAACTAATATAAGATTTGGGTTTCTCTTGTAAAAAAAAATCTCTCTAAATTTTCCATCAGGATAATAAATAACCGAGGCCGAAGCTGTAGGTGCATCTGTCGCGGCAATAGTAGGGACAATGGTGCAATCTCTTCTCATAATATCGGCAACTGCTTTAGTCACGTCAATCGCTTTCCCGCCACCAATTCCGACAAAAACCGGTTCTTCAGCATCAACCTCGGATTGGATCCTATCAATTTCCTCACAACTACATTCACCATGGAAAACAACAAATTGATACTTCTTTTTATATTTCTGGAATCCATCTTCAATTTTACCTTGAAAAAGACCCAAAACCAGTTCATCAGCGATAACCACAATGCTTTTACCCGAAAGACCATAGACATCAATAAAATAAGGAATGTGATTTAATAGGTCTCTTCCTTGAACGTATCTTGATGGTGAACCAAAAACTCGGTAACTTAAAAACATACGATCATCCCTTCCCCTGTTCTGAAGACAATGATTCGTTTTTTCAATTCTTTATCGAATCCATCGGGTTTTTTTCATAAGATAGAGCCCAACCAATCTTAAGGTGGTATACATACCAATAGCGGTAATAGCCAAAAGGAGAATAATAGCGAACATGATATCTGTTCTTAAGGTTGTAGCATAATATGCAAGTCTATTTCCCAGCCCGACTGAACCACCAACAAATTCTGCAGCAACCGCGGTAATAAGACCGAGAATCGAACCAAGAATCAATCCGGTTGATAGCATGGGTGCTGCTGAGGGGAAACGGACATCTTTCAAAATTCTTATTCGACTTGCTTTTAAGGATTTCATCAAATCCATGTGCAGGGAATTCACGCTTGATAGTCCAGTCAATGTGTTCATCATAATGATTGATCCTGATGCAATTGCAACTGGTAAAAATTTAACTGTTATCCCAAAACCAAACCACAACATTAGAATCGGTACTAGTGCTACTGAGGGGAAGGTTACAGCAAATAATATATAAGGAGTGAGAAATTTCTCCAAACTAGGAAAATTTACCAAAAGGGTCGCGAGTCCTATCCCAATTGCTGCAGCCATAGCATAGCCAATGCCTAACTCGAGTAATGTTGTTAGAAAATGAGGTAAGATAACACCCCAACTAGTAAACAAAGCCTTTACGGCTTCAGAAAACGGAGGGAAAATCCACCTAGAAATATTAAAACCTTTTACAATTGATTCCCACAAAAGAATACCAATTCCTACGCTTATAGGTATTTGCCAATTATCCTTAATAACCTTCGATATCTTTGCCATTCGACAAATTCCCTCCTAAATCATAAAATTTGCCGATCAATTTCTCTAATTCTGATTCGAGATCTAAAAATTCATTCCAACGCAACATATCAGCCGTTCGAGGTCTAGGAAGAGGGACGATAACTTCTTTGATAATTTCTCCTGGTCCTATCTTCATAACAAAGATACGATCTGACAACAAGATAGCCTCTGGAATACTGTGAGTAACAAAACAAATGGTGCTTTCCCACCTTTTCCATACGTCTAAGGTCAGAAAATCCATTTTCCTCCGAGTAAGCGCATCCAATGCACCAAATGGTTCATCCATAAGAAGAATTTTCGGTTTATGAACCAGTGCACGAGCTATTCCAACCCGTTGCTGCATACCGCCGGACAATTCGTCGGGGTACTTGTCCTCAAAGCCCTTCAAACCAATACTCTCGAAGACTTGATATGCGTACTCAACGTTCTCCTTGGTCAACTTGCCAAAGTACTTTAAAGGCAAAAGAACGTTCTGGATATTGGTAAACCAAGGCAGGAGATTTGGGCTTTGAAAGACAAAGCCCATTTGTTCCGACGCACCTTTTACTACTTTTCCATCAACTCTTACCTCCCCAGATGTCGCATCTTCTTGCCCTCCTAATATTCTTAAAATTGTTGTTTTCCCACAACCGCTTGGCCCAATAAAAGAAACAAGCTCCTTCTTTTTCACATAAAAACTCACATCTTTTATCGCAACTAGTGGTTCTTCTTTCCCTCTTTTAAAGATCTTTGTAAGGTTCTTAACCTCTAAAACTTTCTCTTCCTTTTCTTTTTCTACCACATAGTAATCTAACTTTTCCAGATCAGACATCTCTAATGGCTCCTCCCTAGAAGAGTAACAAGGCAGATTAACAAGCTCCACACCAAGATGCGGCTACCAAAGCTAACGTTTTGGTTGCCCGAACAAGCTCAATAATATCAACGTATTCATTCACGGCATGCGCATTTAATATGTCTCCCGGCCCATATATAATCGACGGAATCCCCTTAGCATTAAGGAACGCTGCATCACATACTGCGCAAAATCCAGCAAGTTTCGGCTCAGTTCCAACAACCGCGGTATGCGCCGAAATACAGTACTGAACAATATTTTCACTTTTATCAGTATTCGTCGGTGGCCAGTATTCGACCCATTGAATGCTCGGAGGATTAAGTGAAAGCCATGAGTCCAGCTTTGACACGTTTTGAATATATTCGGTGATCTCCCTTTTTATACTATCAGCATCAACATCGGGTGGGTACCATGCGGCAAAATCGATAGTACAAAACTCTGAAACGATGAATGGATCGTTGAGCCCTTTTGCTGCACCCCTTATAACACCAGGGTGAATAGTAAATTGCCCTGGTTCAAACAATTCGTGCTTCTTTTCGATGCCCCATCTTTCTTCTAAATGCTTCATCGCATTAAGCAAAAAATTTGCTTTATCAATTGCACTAACAGCTAAACTATCACCATATTGACCAGGTCTTATAAAAGCGTATCGTACTGAAGAATGAGTCGGCTTCCCGGTCACGGTAACCTTGAACCACAGCATGCCGCAGCTTGCTGGCATTACACATAAACGGCTTGGTGGGGCTGACGGCTCAGTTACAATAGCTGCATCAGCTTTATAGCCCCTCTCGATAGCATTTGATGTCCCTAATTGATGACTCATCGTTTCCTCGCCGATGACAATCTGTAATATCACATCACCCTTTAATTTAATTCCCTCCCTCTCAAGAATTTCAATTGCTTTATAGGCTGCGGTCACTCCGCTTTTCATGTCCGCTGCACCACGACCATATATTCGATTGTTCTCAATTTTACCGCTAAATGGATCTTGCCACTTCCATTCCTCTTTATTACCAACTGGGACAGTGTCTATGTGTCCGTTCAGAATAAGAGATCTACCTCCGGCCCCTCCTGTACCCTTTTTAACCACAACCAAATTAGCTCTTTTCGGCTCGGGTTCCCAAATATCCGTATAAAATCCGACTCCGTCAGCACTTCTTTTTATATATTGGTTACATTTTGCTTCACCGCCAACAGTTTCGTTAAAATTAACGCCTTCACAACGTGGGTTGATTGACGGAATCCGAACAAGATCGGAACAGAAATTAACTATATCATCAAGCGATCGATCAACCGCTGCACTAATTCGACTAATAAGATCTTTATCAAGGTTGATATCCATATCCATTACTGGCCTCCTCCTTCGTTCAAGGTGGATACGATACGTTAGCCCCCGAACCATCACATTGGGGGCTAACGTACTTCTCACTAATAATATTTCAGAGAGTTACCATCCAGAATTATTGTGCCACCTCTTGCCTCTTCGATTATTTCTTCAAAATCTTTCATATTCTCATCCGAGATCTTATAGGCTATCGCGAGAGCCTTAATTCTTTCGTGGTCAAAATCATTAGCTGCTTTAATAAATTGATTTGTTACCACGTCTTCAGCTTTTAACTGTTTTTCGATTGTCCCAAATTCATACATATCATTAATCTGATTCTGCCAGAATTCATAATTCATCCATCCTAAACCATTTTTAGGAGTCCATTCAGCGTACATAAGGTTGTTTAGGGCTTTTACTACTGTAACCATGCCCTTGTAAGTAGTTGGTGTAACGCCTGGAAACGTCTTTAATGCAACATCGGCAGCTGCATAAGGATTACAAATACTGAACCAAGCACCTTTTGCCAAAGCACGGCAGATTCTTTCAACAAGATTTGGATTTTCTTCGATTAACTTATTACTAACTACCCAGCCATTACTTTGGTAATCAAGATAGTCCGGCCCTCCCAACACTCTAAATGTCATACCCCGATCTGCCCAATTTTGATATTCCATTTCCCAAGTGAAAACAGCATCAGTCTTTCCTTCCCAAGCAAGCATTTGTCTTTGCTCACCAGCTACAACCCAATTAATATCTTCAACCCTAATTCCCGCCTTCTTCAATAATGGAGCAGCAATTACTGTCCATCCAGCAGTCCCAACAGCAACAGACTTCCCTTTTAAGTCTGCAATATCATCAATATCGGATTCCGGTCTTACACCAAAACAAAAAATCTGCTTCTGAAGTGTATCATAAACCATTTTAGTCGGAATCCCTTGTGACACACCAGTAATCAAGACATAAGATGATGGGTATCCAATGTCAGCTTGACCAGTAGCAACAAGTTTTAAGGAATCGAGGGCACCGAGTGCAGATTCCCATTCAACAAAAGTTATCCCTTCTTCTGCTGCAAAACCTAGTTTTTCAGCGATATGTATATAAACGTCTTCTCCAGCAAGTTCCTTAGCACGAGGAAACACAACTCGTACTCGGTCGAGAGAGTAACCGATCATGGTCATGGTTAACGTTAGCGCCAAAGCTAATAAAACTATAACCATCCTTTTACTCATTGCCTTCTAACCTCCTTCAAACTTAATGATTGGACAGAAACTAAAAAATTAGATAAACCATCTCTTACACGTTTCACTACACCTCCCCCGTTCATTTTTAAAGAGCTTAAGCTAAAATCACTTCAACGTTCTTATCCAACAAACTATTAACAATACTACCTTCAAGGTTGTCATCAACAATAACTTTGTCAAATGCTTCAATTCCACACACTCTTAAGGGACCACTTTTTGTAAATTTCGTGCTGTCTACTAAAAGTATTTTTTCTTTTGCGATTTTTAATACTTCTCGCTTTACTTCCACTTCAGCATCATAGTAATCACTCACGCCTTCTTCAACAGAAATACCACTCACTCCGACAAATGCTTTGCTAAAATTAAACTGGCTCAAATCTCCTCTTAGATTCATCCCCCCTACGGATAACTCATGTTTTCTCAATTTTCCTCCGATTACAAAGGTTTGTATATTAACCTTATCGTTTAGAGCTATTAAATTAGGAATCCAGTTTGTAACCACGGTTAGCCTTTTGTCATCAGGTAGTGTTTCGGCAAGACATAAAATCGAAGTTCCGACATCTAGGAAGATTGAATCATTGTCTTCGATCAACTCTAGTGCCTTTTTCGCTACTCTTTTTTTCAAGTTTAGATTAATTCGCTTTCGATAAATATATGGTGGTTCGTATTGAAAGGCTTCTTTTTTTAGGTGTACATATCCATAGCCCCTATAAATTACACCTTTCTCTTCGAGGACCTTTAAATATCTTCTCAACGTAACTATGTTCATTCCAAGCTCTTCTGAAAGATCTTTTATTCTAATTTGATCTTGTCTTAATAATATTTGATTGATCTTATCAAGTTTACTATTAAATGATTTCGTCATACTCTTAATTCCTTTGATAAATCGATCATATCTGATGATAAAATGATATCATTTGATTTTCACTTTGTCAACAGTGTTTGTATAAGTGATAGCGTCAACTTATTGTAGGGATATTTTTGAAAACCCTCTCCTAAACTTTCCCCCATTGTCAAGACAAAAAAGAGCCCTTTTTAAGTTTGGTCTCCTCCCTTTCAGGGGTCATATTTATCTTTGATGTTGCGTCCCTCTTCTTAGAATATACCTCCTCAGGGGTTTTGTAGCCCAA
>DAOTYY010000126.1:0-29320 GCA_034434695.1 Anaerolineaceae bacterium | reverse complement strand
GCGCAGCTGCTCGGATAAGCATACAATTGGCTTGGGCATGGTTCAACCTCCAGGATTAGGTTCTCAGCAAACCTTATTATCCTCGGTTTGACCATGCCTTTCTATTCAAGTTCTGTTAAAGTGCAAAGATAGTGTTTGAGTAGTATAAAGGATATCCTAATCTTTAAGATTACAGATGACTTGCTTTCGATATTGAAACATAATAGAGAGACTAATTGAGTTAAAAAGCAAACGTGTCAGCAAACCAGACAAACCCGTGCGATACTCATACTCGATTCTATCGCTCACTCGCGTATTCCCCAAGTCTAACATCTCAAAACGATGTCTGTGCTTCCAAAACCGAAATGGGCCCTCCTTCTGAATGTCAGTGAAGCCATTATCGTTAACGTCTTGGTGAACGGCTTCCCAACGCAATGGAATCGGACCGAACCACATGGTGAACTTTACCCTAGAACCTTCCGCCAGCGGTTCTACATAGTTAAATTGTAAAAGAACAGGGGGAGGTGTAAGTTTTCTTAACGCATGAGTGCGCTGATGAAAAGTGGTTATCACCTTCAACGATACAGGAGCCACAAAGGAAAATTCAAATACGGGCATGAAAACTCCTTAAGTCGCTGGTTGAGACATAAGATGCTCTATCATACTAACCACACTGACAGGTGAAACATCAAGATAAATTGCATCCGCCAGACTGGACAACCGAAAATCACGAAAAGCCTGCCCGCCCAACACAACCTTTGGATAAGGAGCCGAAAGTTTGGATAAAACCTCTGGTAATTGCTCTAAAGCTTTTGCCGCCTCAAGACGTGTCGCTGAAAAAAGTAAGAGTCGCGGCTTCAGTTGTAACATAACACTCTCCATCCCACTTAAGCTAAGGTCTGGTCCAAGATACTTCACATTCCAACCGCGCCAACGCAACATTGCAACAATCATCAGCAACCCCAACTGGTGCATCTCCCCCGGCGCACATGCAGCCACAATTATTCCTGGGTGTATGGCTGGTGTTGATACGGCAATGATATTCATCAAGTGCTGAATGCAAAACTGAGTGGCAAAATGCTCCGCTGCGATAGGAATTTCTCCTCGATGCCAGGCATCACCAATCTCAATCATCACGGGTTGAACAATCCCGGTAAGCACCTGATCAAAAGAGAAGAGCGCAAAAGAACGCCGCATGACATCCACTGCTCCTGTTTCATCAAAGTGAATCAGGCAGTGGTACAGTTGTTTGACCAGCTCAGGAAGTGAAACCCTGTCAGACACCAGCGGATGAGCATCATCCTTTGCCGGGTCCTGACCATTATTTCTGAGCTCATTCAAATACTCGACCGCCCTTCCAATACTTAAGCCATTATCAAGTTGCATCTTAAGCCATTGCAATATGCGCAAGTCGTACTCAGAATACAGACGATATCCTTGATGACCACGACGCGGGCTTGGCAATCCATAGCGTCTCTCCCATGCTCTTAAAGTCACTGACGGCAAACCTGTAAGGCGCGAGACAGCTTTGATGTTATAGACTGGCGTATGCTCATCCCGATTCAGCAAATCCTTCATAATCAACCTCTATCCATCGCTTATGATAGTCAGCTACAAAGGATTTGTCCACAGTTTGTACAACTATAATTAAAAAGGCATGTTAAGATAACTATTTAACATGCCTCGCTTCAGCAAATATGTTCAAACCTCAATTTCTGGAAAAGATAGACCTTTGTTTTTTTGTACCTTCCTTGTTGCTTGATCTCAGCAATTCGCTAACGGTAATAACTCCTTGTTCCAGCGAATCTCCCAGATAAATTCCCGAAATTTGATGACGGAGTTCAGGTTGGGAATGAAAAGCCGCTCCACCATACCCAAAAAGAGGTGTTGGATGAATACTCTTCAATTTATGATGGAAATTATTAATTTCCCGTGCCGCTTCCACCATTGTTGCCGTCAGGATGATCATATCAGGATGCTCGTAAGTGGCATAGTCTAATAGATCATCCAAAGGAATATCGGGTCCGAGAAATTCGACGCGATACCCCTCGCTGCGCAACAGAATTGCAAACATTAGACTGCCCAGCTCATGTTGTTCCGTAGGAGCACAACCAATCAGAATACGAGGAGCGTTACGACGAACAGAATAGGCTTGTAACAACGAAAGTAAACGTCCACGCAAATAGGCACTGGCAAAATGTTCTGTTGTTATGCGAACCTTACCATGATACCAAGCTAAACCAATTTCAACCAATGCAGGTGTAATAACTTGCATGAGAGTTGTCTTCAAGTCAAATGAGGATTGCGCTTCACGTAGTATGTCCCCAGCTTGTCCTTCATTGTGTTCAATCAGCGCTTGATATAGTTGGTGAGCATAACGTTTGGGTGGAATATTACTAATTTTCGTAACACTGGGAGCTGTTGGCAGGGCTTCTGGCCACAAACCATTACGCACCATACTGCGTAGCTCATTGGCAGCACTGCTAATAGAAATTCCGTCATCTACGCGGCTTTTGATCCACCTCAATAATGCTACATCACGCTCTGAATATAAACGATAGCGATTATCTGAGCGATAAGGGGTCAAAATTTCGTAACGACGTTCCCACGCTCGCAAAGTAACCGGACGAATGCCGGTCCGTGCGCACACAGCTTTGATGGTATATCTTGGCTCATCTGGAAGATCAGCTATACTCATGGTTATCTCCAATCATTTGCCTGCCGGATCACGGGCTAACATTACACATACATTATACATGTATCTTGCTTTTTATCAACCATTCCTTTCAGAATTACAAACCCAAACATTATACAAAGCTGTATAATATCATGTGCAATTCAGATACAAATTTAGCAAGTTCATTTATACCCCTATCGTCTAATCGTCCCAGGTAACTTGTTAGCATCTTTCAAGGTTCAAAGCCATGCCCAGTGCACTCTTTCGTTTCTACGCTGAACTAAATGATTTTTTGCCTGTTATACAACGTCAAACTGAATTTACAGTATCCTTTCAGGTAAATACAACTGTAAAGCACTTGATTGAATCGCTAGGTGTACCACACACCGAGATTGATCTAATCCTTGTAAACGGTGAATCAGTGGATTTTACATACCGTGTACAAGATGGTGATCGAGTCAGCGTATATCCGGTCTTTGAAAGTCTGAACATTAAGCCATTGACACGACTCTGGAAGCACCCGCTGCGCCAACCGCGGTTTATCGCCGATACACATCTAGGACGACTAGCAGCATACCTCCGCATGGCAGGCTTCGATACACTATACCGAAACGACTACTCTGACAGTGAGCTTGCCTTGCTCTCACAAAGTGAGAGCCGTATAGTACTGACTCGCGACCGTGGATTGCTGAAGCGCAATCAGGTCACACATGGTTTTTTTGTTCGACACGATGAGCCATTCTTGCAACTAGTTTCTGTAATTGAGCGATTCGACCTGCACAACGAATTAAAGCCATTCACACGTTGCCTGAGATGTAACAACTTGCTGGATACGGTGGCAAAAGAGAATATACTTGACCGTCTGCCTGCCAATACAGCACAAACGTTTGTGGAATTCAAAATATGCTATTCATGCGATAAAGTTTATTGGAAAGGATCGCATTACAAGCGGATGTCGGCTCTGATTAAGTAGCTGCAAAGTTATCCAAAAAACACCGATTAACAAAAGGCTAACTTCGCTCAAAGGGCGGATAAGGAAAGCTGCTATTTTTCAAATCTTCCACTGACAGGAAAGTACAACGCAAGACGCTCCTGAAGTGAAACTCTTCCATAGCGTCTTCGTATCCATAGCACGATTAACAAACCACCTAGCAGCATCGCCAGCAATCCTATCACGCCTGCTTCCGGTCCAAATGATCCTCCAGTTAGTAATTCTGGACCACTTTGTTGAATGCCAATGAAAGAAACAAAAGGTGTGGTGCCGCTTACCGGGAATCCGAAAACATTTCCCTGGAAAAAATTCCATGTAATATGTAAACCAATTGGGATAGCGAGTTCACCGGTTAAGACAAAACCTACCCCAAGCAGAAGACCAGCTATGGCAATGTTGATAGTGCTGATTAGACTAGCAGCCGGATTTCCAATATGCAACACGCCAAAAATAGCGGAAGACAATACCCAGCCCAAAACTAACGCCTTCTTTGCTCCTATAGCAGAAAAAGCCAACCCCTCGGCAATATTGCGCAAATGGTAACCGCGTGAAAATGCCTCCTCATAAATTCCCACACACAAGAAAAGAACAATTGACATCGCCAGACCAGTCCAAAAAGGCAAACCTTTCATGTTGCACTGAAACGTTCCTGTGATGGTCACCCAGCCTGCAAGATATTCTAAGCTGAAAATGAACAGCATTAGAAAAGCACCCAGTGCAAGTCCAAAGCCCAGATCAATCCACCATTCTGAGCGAAAATGAAAACCAAAATCTGCCAACGGACGGCGATCCAGTAATTTCCCAGCAACAAGCAAACTGATCACAATGGCAAGAAGCGAGGCAATAGCACTAACAACCTGTAGCCATGCATAATAAGAACCAGTGGGCTCAAAAAGACTTTGGAAATCACCCGAAATTAAAACGATAACAGATGCAAATAGCGCTCCAGGAATGCTACTCAAGATAAGGAAAATCAACAATTGCAACAGAATACGCCATGCTGCACGCAGACGCCGTTCCTGGACATTCCAAAAGAGGTGAAAAATCGCTTTTAATGCACTCAAATCTATCTTCCCCGTTTACATAATCTGAGCAAAATAACGCTGCTCAATTTTTTGCCAGTCTTCCTGCCGTTCAGAAGACAATAACAAACCAGCCAGTAAAGGGTGAACACCACGAATATATTCTGCGATGCAGTTGGCAACACGCCGCATGGCGAAATGCGCATTCGGCGCTGTACGCAAACGAACAAGATGATGTGCGGCACGCAAATTGAGTGTCAAGAGAACCCGACGGTTAAAAGCGTTAGGGACCACGTAAGCGGCAACTTCAGGATTAAAAACGGCAATCTTTTCATATGTCTCTTGAGCTACTGCCATTGCCTCACGAAAAGCGGTCTCCAAACCTGCTGTGACAATCATGCGCGGCATAGCGTAACCTAGACGAGCTGTGAGCAATTGAGGCGTTTGGGTCATCATACGATGGCGTTTTAACTCAAAATAAGCACCCTGATCGAGAATCAGATCAAAGGTATAGTTGGTATGTTCTAACTCACGTACTGGGATACCATGAGCGCCGGGATTTCCAATCACCTGTTTTGCTAAATTTTCTCGATCAGCGGCAGAAAGGTTGCGGACAAATGCCAGACAGTGCGCATAATCAGATTGAGCAAAACGATATAGTGCTGATGCCAGAACCTGATCTTCGCCTTGGGGGTCACTTGCGATCAGTCTGCACCAGCCAGTTGCACCACTCGGTACTGCAGGGATAGCCTCTCTTGTTTCTGTCAATGCCTGACGCACGTTGCACAGATATGAGTCAGCTTCGGCGTATTTGATCAGGGTTGGTACTTTTGCACATGCAACCTGTTTCATATCTTTGCCAATTTCCTGTACTTCTTTGAGGGGACTGGAAAGCATCTTGGTGATGGCGTGTTCCAACGCACGGGCATTGATCGTCATACCCACATTTGCTAGCGCCGCAGCCGGTAAAAAATAGCGGGCGACATCCACATAAATGGTACGCAACCGGCGATCCCAGCTTTGAGTACTTTCATCAGGCAATCGCGGGTTTTCCTGTTCTGCCACTGCTTTAAGCGCTGGCAAAGCCCGCTGATAAGCCAAAAACAAGTGTGAGCAGGTCTGATAATAGACGGATGCCAGTGGATGATGGAGCAGTTCGGGTGGAACAGCAAAATCATCTTTTCCCCATGTCTGGTAACGGGTAGATTTTTCGGTATAAGATGCCAGACGATTGGACTCAATGGTTTCGACCGCCAGGCGCGAAACATTCTCGATTGCAATATGCAAAACAGCATGTTCTGCCACAGAAGCATGCCCATATCCCACCACCCATTTTTCATGGAATTCGGCGCTTTTTTCAGCCGTTAGCTCATCGGCAATCTCGCGAAAACTGAGCGGCGAGCGAGAGGTTTTTGCAAATGTAACGGCAATGGTCTCCGGATCAAGCATTTTCGGATCAAGCAAGTAAATCCGACACTTATTCAACATGAGCAAGCACCTCACGGGCAATTTGGATGTCTCGTTGTATCTGGTTCAGCAGTTCATCAACAGTAGAAAAACGCTTTTCCGGTCGAATTCGGCTGACAAATTGTACTTTGATCACTTGTCCATAAAGCTGTCCCTGAAAATCTAACAAGTGTGTTTCCACGCGGGGCTGTAAAAGCTGATTTTCAAAAGTCGGCCGCAAGCCAACGTTGGTAACGGCAGGAAAACGCTGCTCATTGACAACTGCCCAACAGGCATAGACGCCATTGGCTGGAGGAATGCGCTGGGGCTGGATTTCCAGATTAGAGGTCGGTATCCCTAACTCTTGACCGCGACCATCGCCATGCACTACCTGCCCTGACAGGGAATATAGACGCCCCAATAAACGCGCTGCCTGCTGCACCTCACCCCTGCTGACTAAAATGCGAACCCTGCTGGAAGATACGATTTCCCCGCCAAAATCAATTGGAGGTACTACTTTGACTTCATAATTGAGTTCTTTTCCAATTTCTCGCAGGCGTTCAACGTTACCCTCTCGATTGTGTCCAAGAGCAAAATCATGCCCAGTAAACAATTTCCGCAAACCTAGGTGGTTGGTAAGCATCTGCATAAATTGATAGGCGCCTAATTGAGAAAGCTCAAAGGAAAAAGGAAGCGTCACAACATAATCCACGCCCAACTCGCCTAATAATGTGGCACGCTCCTCACTAGAGGTGAGATAAAAAGGCGTTGTAATTCTGCGTAGAACTACAACAGGATGCGGGTAAAAGGTTATAACAACAGCCGGTTTTTTTGCGCTGTGAGCTGAATTGACCAACTGTTGAATCAGGGCTTGATGTCCTCGGTGAACACCATCAAACGCCCCAATTGTGCCCCATGTTTCTTTCAGATGCAGCTCTTCTAGAGACGTAAAATGCTGCATGAGCAACGCTCAGGAGAAGAATACTTTTTTCGGTTGCCATTCATTCGCCTGCGAGTCGAATTCCATCAAAGCAACCAGTTCCCCTTGCTCACTGATACCGCGTGCCATTGTGCCAATACCCGGTTCTCCTGGAACTCGGTGACCGTGACGAACAGCTTCAACCTGTTCATGGGTCAGCTCAACCGCCGGCCAGTCGGAAAGTGCTTCTGCTGCTGGGATCAGATATTGATACCAAGTACCATTTTCAAAACTCTCGCGCAGTTTGCGGAGAGGAACCGCATCGCGCAATGTGAATCGCCCACTTTTCGTACGCCGCAAGCCAATCAGATGTGCACCGCAACCCAGTTTTTCCCCCAAGTCGTGCGCCAACGACCGCACATAGGTGCCGGAAGAACAATATACATCAATCACTGCTTCGGGCGGTGCCCATTCCAGTAATTCAAGGCTGTATACCTGTATCTTGCGCGGTTGTAGATTGGGCTCTTCACCCTCACGCGCCATCTCGTACGCTTTACGTCCTTGCACCTTAACCGCAGAATAGGGTGGCGGCATTTGCTCAATTTCACCGATAAATGTCTTGAGCACTTGTTCAAATTGTTCTTCGCTGATATTCACTGGTGAGACTGTGGTAACACGGCCATCTGCGTCATACGTATCCGTCGTTTCACCCAGTCGAATGATCGCCTGATAGCGCTTATCGGAAGCCGAAACATATTCACTCAACCGAACAGCCGGTCCAATCAGAATAACCAACACGCCAGAAGCGCGAGGGTCCAATGTGCCCGTATGTCCAGCACGGCGAATGTTTGTTCCTTTCCGGATGATTTGTACCACATCGTGAGAAGTTAAACCAACCGGCTTGTCCACTACCAGGACCCCAGAGATTGCATTCTTAACATCAAATTTGCTGTCGTTCATTTCAGGTCTCCCCGTACCATTCCGTTTCATCCATGAATCCTATAACGTGTCCTTGATACGTTCGTCCGCTAATTTTACCCCAATTTCTATCATAGATTGAGTAGCAGACAAAACTCGATTTTGAACCTCCTCCATCGTTCCGGGAATGATAGCTCCAGAAGCAGCCGGGTGTCCACCGCCACCAAACTGTATTGCAATCTGAGAAACATCCAAGCCTGCTCTGGCACGCCAGCTTACTTTGACCCGTCCGCCAGTCTGTTCTACAAAAATGACGCATACATCACTTTCCGTAATGCCAGATAGCATATTAATCAAATCCGCATCATCATTGCCAAGATAATTCACCTCTTGCTTATCTTGCAAAGTAATCCTAGTCCAGATCAATCCACCCTGTTTTTGCAAACGGCTTAACCCTATCCCCCACAAACGAGCGGCTTCGTAAGAACGCTGTATTAACGCCAGATGATACAATTCAGCCAGGTTTGCGCCTCGATCTATAAGATCAGCAGAAAGGCGAAGCGCTTTTGAGTTCATATTGGACGTACGAAAACCCAATGTATCACTTACCAGACCAAAGAGCAGAGCATTTGCCACCGGTTGTGTAATCGGCAATCCCCAGGTTGGTAAATGCTCAGCCAGAATAGCCGAAGTAGCAACTGCCTCTGCGTCCACAAGATTCAAGCGAGCAAAATTCAAATTTGTGATATGGTGATCAATATTAAGGTCCGGAACCCTATTGCCAAGAACATCACCGGTACGCTGGAGATCTGAACAGTCTAACACAATGCTAACATCATATTCTTGCTCTGAGCGGCGTACAATTTGCTGGCTGCCCTCAAGGTAGCGAAAAGCCAGAGGCACTCCTTCGGGTAAGACCATCTGGACTTTTTTGCCAACTAACTGAAGCGCCAATCCCACACCCAAAAGGCTACCTATCGCATCCCCATCAGCGCGTATATGTGAAACCAGCAAGATTTTCTCTGCATTTTGAAGTAAACGGCTGATATCTTGATGCAACTGGCTAGGGCTCACTCTGCCTCGGTGTCTCCTTTCCTTCATTTTCCCGCCGCAAAGAGGCGAGCAGACGTTCAATATGGTCGGCGCGTTCAGGGGTAGGGTCCCAGTGAAAACGAAGACGAGGAAACACGCGCAGCTCAATACGCTCTGCCAGCGCATGACGGATAAAACCACTCGCATGAGTTAACACCTGAATTACTTCTGCTGAACGCGAGGCACCTTCAACAGCGGAGACGTAAATATCCGCGTAGGACAACTCGCGGTCAACCTCTACATCTGTAACGGAAATACCCGTAAGACGAGGATCGCTGATTTCTCGTACCAGCATTTCTGAAAGATCGCGCTGGATGCGATCGGCAATTCTCTGTAAACGCAATTTTGAGGGCATTTGTAACTCCTGTTCTAAAACGCTTCGATGGACTTATCCGCCAAAGCGCTCCATGACGTAACACTCAACAATATCACCAACCTTAAAGTCACTGAATCCTTTGAATGCCATACCACATTCAAATCCGGAACGTATCTCACGAACATCCTCTTTTTCATGACGCAACGAAGCCAATTCACCATCATAAATTTTTTCTTCGTCACGCAGAATACGAACGCGGGCATTGCGACGGATTTCACCCTGAAGCACTTTACAACCAGCCACCAAGCCTTTGGAAACCGTAAAAATCGCCAGGATTTCTGCCTTTCCAATAACCACTTCAACAAATTCTGGCGCTAACATGCCCTTGAGAGCTTTTTCAATATCCTCTGTCAGGCGATAGATCACATCATAAATACGGATAGAAACCCCTTCTGCCTCTGCACGGCGCCTAGCAGCGCCATCTGCCTGTACATTGAAACCGACCACAATTCCACGCGAAGCCGATGCCAGCATCACATCATCTTCACTGATATTCCCAGTCTCAGCATGTAAAACATTAATCTTGATCTCGCTTTGGTCCAGTTCCCGTAAGGAAGTGATGATCGGTTCCAGTGAACCCTGCACATCGGCTTTGATGATCAGACAAAGCTCACGTGTCTCACCTGCTTTAAAACGCTGGAAGAGTTCCTCTAATGTTGCCTTGGGTGCCTGAAGCTGCCGTTGTTGTTGTTTCTGCTTCAATTCTTCCACCACCTGACGGGCTTCCTTTTCACTATGGTATACCTGGAACAGGTCCCCTGCCTGAGGGCAATCGTTTAAGCCCATGATTCGCACTGGTGTGGAGGGTAACGCGCGCTGCACTTTGCGTCCTCTGTAATCAAACATTGCCCGTATTCGTCCATAAGCGGTACCTGCCAGAACAACATCCCCCATTGACAGCGTTCCATTCTGCACTAATAACGTGGCAATGACGCCTTTCGATCGGTCAACCTGCGCTTCAACGACTGTGCCAAACACCTTGCCTTTGGGGTTGGCTTCAATCTTAATGCTATCGGCAACAAGTAAAATTGCTTCAAGCAGATCATCCAGCCCTGTTTTTTGCTTTGCTGAAACCGGGACAACAATCGTATTTCCATCCCATTCATCTGGAACCAGTCCAAGATCAGCAAGCTGACGCTTGACAAAATCCGGATTGGCGTCTGGACGATCAATTTTATTTAAAGCAACCACAATTGGAACACGGGCAGCTCTTGCATGAGCAATAGCCTCACGAGTTTGTGGCATCACGCCGTCATTTGCAGCGACAACCAGAACCACAATATCTGCGCCTTGTGCACCGCGCGCCCGCATGGCAGTAAATGCCGCATGACCGGGGGTATCAAGAAATGTAATTAGTCTGCCTTTGTGTTCTACCTGATACGCACCAATGTGTTGTGTGATTCCACCCGCTTCACCCGCTGCTACGCTGGTATGCCGGATGGCATCCAGCAGCGTGGTTTTACCATGATCCACATGTCCCAAAATTGTAACGACTGGCGGCCGGCTAGTCAAATGTTTGGGGTCTTCACTGGCAATCAATCGCTTCCAGAGCGGTAATTCACCACTCTCTTTTTCTCCTTCGGCTTCGGCAATTTCCATGCTTGCCTCAAAGCCAAGTTCAGAAGCAACAATTGCAGCAGTATCAAAATCAACCTGTTGATTGATACTTGCCATAACGCCATTTGACATCAAGATCCTTATGACCTGAATCGGGCTACTTTCCAAACGCTGCGCCAGGTCGCGCACCGTTATAACTGCTGGCAGCTCAATTTTTCTCTGCCCATTATCGCCCATGTTACACCTCCTATCTGTGCATTCCGCGGTTACCCTCCGACATGTTGGGGGATTTGAGGATTGCAGGTAGCCGGGTTTGCATACGCTGCGCTCAACCGAGCATGTCAGATTAGGCGGATGTTCATTTTATCTCTCAAGTTCCCTCAAACTCTCAAGTCATCTGAAAGCTAACGATCAGGATTTGCCAACAACTCCTCATGATTATCCAAAGGTAATCGCTGAATATAATCACGCAGAAAAGCCTGTTCCTGTTCGGTTAAGTCCGTTTTCAATGCGTGGGCTAATGAGCCTTTCAGCCCTTTTTCCCAGCAAGAGCGCTGATCGTGCAAATACGCGCCGCGTCCAGCAAGTTTACCTGTGGGATCTATTTTGACACCATCAGCAGTACGAACAATGCGAATAAGGTTCCGCTTCGGTAATACGAGACGGCATCCCACACAAGTTCGTAATGGAACGTGTTTCGGTCGTCTTCCCGGTTTCTTTGCCACGGTCTAATCACTCTCGCGTTTTTACCAATCCCAATCTTCGTCGCCGCGTTTATGCTTCTTGCGCACAATCGTCATATCGCGATCGGGATCATACTCTACTTCCACGTGACGGCGTTTCTTTTTCTTATCTTTACCCTTGCGCCGATCACCTAATTCGTCTTCTTCCTCATCCAGATCAACCGGTTGCAAAATCTCAGGACGCAGGCTGAAAATTTGCTCCAGGGACGGCTCTTCTTCTTCAACAATGGCTTCAACTTCTTCCGGTTTTACTTCTTCTTCCGCTGGCGACTGGGGTGCAACCGCTTCTGGCTGGGTAATCTCTTGAATGACTCCCTGGATTTCAACAGGAACCACCTGCTCAGTAATACTCTCTTCAACGGTCGGCGCTTGTTCTAGAGTCTCTCCAGCCGCAGGTGTCAACACAGTATTCATTAAGTTATTGATTTCCGCCATAGCGCGCGGTCCAATTCCCTGTACACGAAAAACACGGTCTGGATCAACCTTTAACTGTAAGATCAAATCTCCCAGCGAATGGTAACCAGCACCCTGTAGCAGGAAAGCAACATGCTCTGCTAAACCGCTGTCGAGAATATTGCGATCAAACAATTCGGCAGGGATTGTGGCGCGTAAGGCTGCTAATTTATCTTCCTCAACAGATTTCTTCTCTGGTTGACGTTGAGCAGCCGTACGGCGTTCAGTCCGATCCACAAAGCGCCCCATTTGATCATATTCTTCTGGCGTCAAGGGACGTCCTTCCGCCTTTTTGGCCAGCAAACCGCTTACCTGTTCAATCAGTTCAACCTCAATCTTCAACTTCTCTGCTAATTCAGGGTCGCTCTGCAAACGATGAATGGCGTCTGCGGCTGCCTCACTGACGCTTTTAATGTCAATGCGCCAGTTGGTTAATTTGGCTGCCAGACGAGCATTCTGACCATCCCGACCAATTGCCAGACTAAGCTGATCTTCGGGAACCACTACCGTGGCTGTTTTCCCATTGACAGGATCTTCATCCAGATACACACCGATGACTCGCGCTGGGCTGAGTGCCTTTGCAATGAATACTGCCGCATCCGGATTCCATTCAATCACATCAATTTTCTCATCATGCAATTCGCGAACAATCGCCTGAATGCGAACGCCGCGAATGCCCACACATGCACCCACCGGATCAATACCAGATTGGGTGGCTGAGACCGCTACCTTTGCACGCTCACCGGGCTCACGAGCAATCGAACGTATCTCAACAATCCCGTGGTAAATCTCTGGCACCTCGTTTTCCAGAAGCCGCCTTAGAAAATCACGGTGAGTGCGCGAGAGCATAATTTGCGGACCGCGCGGGCTATCTTTCACTTCAGCCACTAGGGCACGGATACGGTCGTGAATGCGAAAGCGCTCCCCAGGAATCATGTCTTTACGCATCATCGTGCCTTCAGCCCGCATCTCTAACCCGATGGTCAGTCCCTGAGCGTTGATCGCCTGCACAACGCCGCTAACGATTTCACCAACCTGTCTTTGATAATAATTGAGCTGTGCCTGACGTTCAGCATCCCGAATACGTTGTTGAATGACCTGCCGCGCGGTTTGTGCCGCAACACGGCCAAAATCGCTCGGAGTGCTATCCACAACCACCATACTGCCAAGCTCCGCACCCGGGTTATATCGCCGCGCCTCTTCCAGAGAGACCTCAGTGCGTGGGTCTTGTACCTCTTCTACCACTTCCTTCTCAGCCAGAATCTGTACCCGTCCTGTGTCGGGGTCTATTTTAGCTTCGATGACTTGGGCGTTAGAGGCATTGACTGCACGGCGATAGGCAGAAACCATAGCCGATTCCAAGGCTTTAAGGATAACTTCCTTCGGTAATTGTTTTTCCTCAAGCACTTCATTGAATGCCAGGACAAATTCGTTCTTCATTCCTGTCGTTCTCCAAAAAATATAAAACCAATCCTTTTATACGCAGAAAAGTGGGGAGCACCCACTTTTCGTTGCGTTCGATCATGACCACAACTGCTGTGTAAGCATATTCTAGCACACTCTGCTTGTTGACGCAAGCATTTTAGGCGATTTGTTATAACACAGACGGCTGGGAAATGAAAGCAACTTGTCTGACCAAACGCCTATCTGCCCAACTTGCTGTAGCGTCAGTTTACACCTGAGCTACTCATAAAACTTGCTTTAATGCACGATCTTCAAGTTGAACCCACTTTTGGATTTCAACCTGTGTCAGGTTTAGGGAATATAAGGCAAAGAACAAAAAATAGACTTCCGAAGCGTAAAAAACCGCACGCTTCGGAAGTCCACAGATTGAACCAGTTATTTATCCTGCAATGCAGCCAGTCCCGGCAACACCAGACCTTCAAGCATTTCTAGAGAAGCACCCCCGCCAGTAGAAATGTGGGTAATTTTATCTGCCAGACCAGATTGCTGAATGGCAGCTACCGACTCGCCGCCTCCGATAATGCTGATCGCGTTGCTGGCTGCCACTGCCGAAGCCACACCAAAGGTACCTTTCGCAAAAGTTGGAATTTCAAATACACCCATCGGTCCATTCCAGACAACTGTGCCAGCGCTCTGAATGGTCTTGCCATATGCTTGAACTGTTTCGGGTCCAATATCCAGCACACGCCAGCCATCCGGTACCGCACCAGTGCTCATAACCCTGTAATTGGCGCCTTCCTCAAACCGATCAGCAATTACTACATCCACCGGCAAACGCAGTTTATCCCCACCGCTCTGCAGTAACTGCTGTGCCAGTTCTAGCGCCTCATCTTCTACCAGCGAATCCCCCATTGGATAACCCTGTGCTTTAAAGAAGGTATTAGCCATTCCACCGCCAACCAAAATGACATCTGCTTTGGTCAGCAAATTACGGATCACGCCTATCTTATCGCTGATTTTCGCGCCGCCAAGGATCGCCACAAAAGGTCGTTTCGGGTCTGCAATTGCTCCTCCCAGATATTGGATTTCCTTTTCCATAAGGAAACCAGCAACGCCGGGCAAAAATCGGGCAACTCCCTCAGTAGAGGCATGCGCCCGATGCGCCGATCCAAAGGCATCATTGACATAAACTTCTGCCAATGCTGCAAGTCGTCTTGCCATATGAGGATCATTTTTCTCTTCTTCTGGATGAAAACGGGTGTTCTCCAGCACCAACACCTCGCCTGGTTTAAGCGCTTGAGCCGCCCCTTCAGCCTTTGGTCCGACGCAATCTTCAGCAAATGCCACTCTTCTACCCAGCAAACTGGCAAGATGATCTGCAACGGGTTTCAAAGAATACTTTGGGTCTGGTCCATCTTTCGGCCTGCCAAGATGGGAACAGAGAATCACAGCCGCCCCTTGATCCAGTAAATATTGTATAGTCGGTAATGCCGCTCGCACGCGAGTGTCATCACCAACTTTGCCCTCTTTGATAGGCACATTAAAATCCACCCGTACCAGCACTCGTTTATTGCGTACATCAATATCTCGAATTGTTTTTTTGTTGAACATTGTATCCTCCCAACATATGTATCGCCATGCGTAGCCGATGAAATCGTTACGCATGGCGAAAACAGATGACGTTAATCAGAGATACCTTGCCATTAAAGCTGCCAAATCGCCCGTGCGGCATGAGTATCCCCACTCGTTATCGTACCAAGCAACCACCTTGACCAAATTGCCGCCCATGACCATTGTCTGGGCACCATCTACAATCGAAGAACGCTCGTCCCCCTTGAAGTCCATTGAGACAAGCGGCTCGTTGTACTGCCCCATCGTGATACCCAGAATGCCCTTCAATGCGCCGTTCGCAGCCTCTACGAAAGCAGCATTGACCTCATCTTTTGTTGTAGCTTTTTCAACATTGCATACAAAATCAACGATAGAGACCGTTGGAGTTGGGACGCGTAGCGCAAACCCATCAAACCTGCCCTTTAGCTCAGGGATGACCAGCGCCAACGCTTTTGCCGCTCCGGTCGTAGTCGGAATAATATTCAATCCAGCCGAGCGAGAGCGGCGCATTTCCTTCTTATGACCTTGATCCAGAATCACCTGATCGTTGGTATAAGCATGGATTGTGGTCATCAACCCGTGCACAATCCTGAATCGGTCATGCAGGACTTTAGCCGCCGGCGCTAGACAATTGGTAGTGCAGGAAGCATTAGAAACAACATGATGTTTAGCTGGATCATATTTGTCATCATTGACACCCATGACAATGGTGATGTCTTCATTTTTTGCCGGTGCAGAAATGATGACCTTCTTTGCCCCACCTTTTTCAATGTGAACATTCGCGCCAGGTTTACCTTTGGCAGGATCACCAACGGCATCGGTGAAAACGCCCGTTGCTTCGATGACGATATCTACTCCCAAGTCACTCCAGGGCAGAGCCGCGGGATCCTTCTCGGCGAATACGCGGATCGTCTTGCCATCAATCACCAGATTATTATCCACCACTTCAACGCTGCCTGGATAGACACCGTAGGTCGAGTCATATTTGAATAAATGCGCGTTTTGCCGTGCATCAAACAAATCATTGACTGCAACCACCTCCAGTTCTTTATGATGTGCCAGCATCGCCTTTAATACCAGTCGGCCAATGCGACCGAAACCATTGATACCTACACGCGTTACCATTTTGAAACCTCCGTTGAAAGTTATTTTAATATTTTACCATGTCTAGACATGGTTTACAGGTCTTCAGGAAAACTCGTCCTTGCCGCTTAGGGGCCCGGTTCTTTCATAGTACAAGTCCATCACCACCTGAGCCAACTTGGTCGAGTCATGCCGCCAAGGGTTTTCATTATCAACCAAATCAGCAAAATACACCGGGTAATTCTCTTCTAATTCGGGTTGAGCCTTCACCCAGCTCAGGTTTTCAGGCAAGGGTAATTCATAATTATTATTACACACGATTACATCAAACAATCGCTCTCCAAGATGGTTCTCAATTGTTTGTACATGATCATCACATGTAAATCCATCAGTTTCCCCCGGTTGAGTTGCCACATTGCAAACATAGAACTTAAGCGCTCGACTGGCTCTCAATGCATTCGCAAGATCAGGCACCAATAAATTGGGGAGAATGCTGGTAAACAAACTTCCAGGTCCAATCACAATCAAATCTGCAGAAAGTATAGCCTGAACTGCTGGGGGAAATGCCAATGGCGTATGTGGGTCTAACCATACTCGCTGTATCCTACCCCCAGCTTTAGTAATCTGACTTTCTCCCCTTACCCGTTTTTCTGTCTTTTCGTCAGGTGTCCGTATTTCTGCGACCAGTTGCACATCATGCAAAGTTGAGGGTAAAACCCGCCCCTGTACCGCAAGCACCCGTCCCGACTCGGCAACGGCTTCCTCAAAGCTACCCGTGATATCCGTTAGTGCAGTTATGAACAGATTCCCCAGTGTATGCCCATTCAACCCTGCGCTGGAAAGAAAACGGTATTGAAAAATCTGTGCAAGCAAAGCTTCATCATTAGAAAGTGCAGTCAAACAATTGCGAATATCCCCAGGCGGTAGAATTCCAATATTTTTTCTCAATTCTCCCGAAGAACCCCCATCGTCTGCGACTGTCACAACTGCTGTCAAGTTAGCCGTATGATGCTTAAGCCCGCGTAGCAACGTGGAAAGCCCTGTACCTCCACCAATCGCCACCACTTTAGGTCCGCGCTCTCGCTTTCGGTACGCAGAAACTGTTTCCAGTATGTGCTTGCCAGGACGAAGGAAAGGTCTGAGCAAAGCCCGATTCAGCCCCCACGTACCCGCCAATATTAAAACGATGCCCAACCCGCCAAAAATGACAGCCCGCAGTGTGCGATCCAGAAAACGCAAGGACAAAGCAGATAGCAAGGGAAGCCACCAGGTATCAGGCGCAGTTCGGTAAACATCTAACACCAATATGGCAAACCCAATCCCAATTAGCGTCGTACCTGCCAGCATTAAAAGCAACCAGCGCTTAACTCCCAAACCGGGCTTCAACCAGCGAAGCTCTTTCTGGAGCAAAGCAAGAAATCTCTTTGAACGATTTTGTTCTTGCATACCGTGCAAATAATAGCAGTCTTTACAAAATGCGTCAACAATTTTCCAGAATAAAAAACCTGACGTGCACGTCGAAGCATCTCTTTGTTGTATGAACGCACTTTGCAAAAGACAAATTCCTTGTATGTTATAATTTTTCCTATGAATAATGAGCGGGGCATGATGACCATTTTGGGTAACCGCTATCGTCTTCTGCGCCAAATTGGTGTGGGCGGGATGGCGATTGTCTATCACGGGCGCGATTTGATGCTGGAAAGGCCGGTCGCCGTTAAAGTGCTTCGGCAGGATCTTTCCTCCGACCCAAGCTTCCGGGAGCACTTCAAACAGGAAGCGAGAGCTGCGGCAAACCTATCGCATCCTAACATTGTTACTGTACACGATTTTGGCTTGGACAAAAACCAGCTTTATATTGTGATGGAGTACGTCCCGGGTACCGAATTAAAGACAATCATGCGCCAAAAGGGACAATTTTCTGTGGAAGAAGCGATTTCCTTAATCAGTCAAGCTTGCGCAGGAGTTGGCTATGCGCATAAAGCGGGGTTAATTCATTGTGATGTCAAACCACAAAATATTCTTGTTACCCCAGACCAGCGCGTTAAAGTGACCGACTTTGGCATTGCGCGCGCTTTGTCTACCATTCGCCCTGACGAGCAGCATGAAATCGTATGGGGATCGCCACAGTACTTTTCGCCTGAGCAGGCTTCTGGACTGGCGCCTTCGCCTGCCTCCGATGTATATTCATTGGGGGTCATCCTCTATGAGATGTTAACGGGCTCATTACCCTTCGATTCGACTGATCCAATCGAACTTGCCCGAATGCACCGTGAAGCAGCCCCGGTTCCTCCGAGCCAATTGAATCCTCGTATACCACCCGCTCTGGAGCAAATCCTCCTTAAAGTGCTTTCAAAGGAACCATCTTTACGATATCGTACAGCCGACCAATTCGGCCGGATTTTAAACGGGATAAGCCATCAACTGGAAGCCACCATTCCCCCATCCCCAACCGTTACCGTACCCGGAGCGACTGTTGTTTCTCTGGCAAACCGCCCGTCCTCTTCGCCCGTCCAGCCAGCCGCCAGCCAAACATCTACTATTTCCTCCAGCCGCTCTCCTCTGACCGGTCAACCGATGTTGCCAACACCCTCCGAACAGCTCCATGCAACTCAGGATATTGACTGGATAACAGTTCTCTTGGGCTTGATTGCTGTGACCATGGTCGGCGGGTTGATCCCATTTTGGTTATATATATACTTTTCGCTCAACCGGTAACACATGAACGACATTTATCTAGCCGCATCTATCCTCTCAGCTGATTTCACCTGCCTGCGTGAACAAATACAAAGCGCAGAAGACGCCGGGGCAGATTGGATACACATTGATGTCATGGACGGTCATTTTGTGCCCAACATCACAATGGGACCTGTTGTAGTGGAAGCCTGCCGGCGACTAACGACTTTACCTCTGGACGTTCACTTGATGATTGAACAACCAGAACTTCATATTGAAACGTTTGCAAATGCAGGAGCAGACCTGATCAGTATCCACGTAGAGTGCAACCCCAATATCCACCGGACCTTACAACAAATACGTGCATTGGGGTGCAAGCCGGGCATTGTCATTAACCCAGGTACACCTGCGATCAGTATTGTCCCACTTATTCAACAGATTGATTATGTTTTGGTCATGACAGTTAATCCTGGATTTGCAGCTCAGAAATACATAGCTGAAGTCACCCCCAAGATTGCCGAGGTAAATGAGTTTCTTGAACATTATCACTCGAACGCTCTTATAGAAGTAGATGGTGGTATAAACGCCGAAACAATATCGCTGGCAGTCAATGCTGGTGCGCGCGTTATCGTTGCAGGTTCTGCAATATTCAACCATCCCAAGGGAATTTCTGAAGGCATCAAGGAATTGCGTAAGGCAGTGCATTAAAAACAAAAATCACGGCGCAGCCGTGACTTTTGTTTGATAAAATAAACCTAAAATCAGGCGCTCTTTACCATCGTTCGAATACACTTGGCACACAAAAGCTTGCGCATCTTTCGTCCCTGATGCAATACGGTTACACGTTGTAAATTGGGACGAAAAGCGCGGTTTGTAGCGCGCATCGAAAAACTTCGATTATGACCAAATGTTGTTGTTTTTCCGCAAATCTCGCACTTTGCCATATCCGGGTGTCCTTTCAAAAATCGTACTCTTATTATTGCGATCAGCAACATGGAAGTTTACCATAAACCGTATCTAAAGACAAGAATTCAGGTTAAACAAAAAGGCGTTTACTATGAGCAAAACGAGCAACCCTTTGGGTAACATTTTTATATCCCAGCGAGCCATTGCAACCATTGCCTATCAGGCAGCACTGGATACCTATGGCTTGGTCGGTCTAACTGCAAAAAATTTAGCGATAGGTATAGCCCAGGCATTGGTCAAAGATCCAACGCTGGGCATTGATATACATTATGACGGTCAAAAAATTAAGATAGACCTTTATGTGATTATGGAATACGGCACCCGAATAAAATCTGTAGCTGCAAGCGTTTCAGATGCTGTTCGTTACCAGATTGAAAAAGCAACTGGCATTCCTGTTAGTGAGGTGAATATTCATGTCCGTGGGCTGCGTGTCAGCAATCCGGATTAGTCAAGTACTCAGTCATCATATAGAGGTTTTATGAACATAGAATCACACTATCAAGCCCACAGAGACGGTCAGGGATTATCTAAACCCAATTTCATAGATGGACAAAAACTAAAGGAGCTGGTTGAAGCAGCTATGATCTGGTTGAAAACTAACCAGCAAACTGTTAACTCCTTGAATGTATTTCCTGTGCCCGATGGGGACACTGGCACCAACATGCTGTTGACCATGCAGGCAGCTTATCAGGAAATTGCCAATTCAGGTGAGCGCAACATCGGAAAAATGGCACACGCGATTGCTCAGGGAGCCCTTATGGGTGCGCGAGGAAACTCGGGAGTAATCCTTTCCCAATTATGGCGCGGTTTCGCTCGAGCACTCGACAATTATGAAACAATGGATGCAGAACTTTTCGTTAAGGCTTTAGTAGAAGCTCGAAACACAGCCTACAAAGGAGTCGTTCGCCCTGTTGAAGGCACAATTCTAACTGTAGCTAAAGACATCGCTCGGGTTGCTGAAGAAACTCTTGCCAGCCATGTAACAGACTTGAAAAAAATCCTCGAAAATGCTGTACTTGGCGCGGACGAGTCCGTCCGTCATACTCCAGAATTATTACCCGTTCTCAAACAGGCTGGCGTTGTGGATGCCGGCGGCAAAGGACTGTTCTTCCTTCTTGAGGGTATGCTGCGCCACCTCAATCACCTCCCGCTAGAAACACCCGTAACAGTTGTCCAGCCCCTTTCGACAATGCAGCTTTCAGAAACAATGGAGTCTATTGAACCAGGACAAGATTTTGAAGTGGTCATAGACTTCCAGCCAAACGGCCCCCTGGACCTGGAAAAGTTTTATCAAGATTTGTCACTGATGGGCACTTCCATTCAAGTTGGCGAAGGAGAAGGAATTTACCGCATGCATATTCATGTCCCCACAGAAAAGCGATATTCCCCGATCGACTATACGATGTCCCTTGGTACTATTACAAAAGTCAGTATTGAAAATCTTATTGCTCAAATGCAAAAGCAAGAAGAAAAACAACAGAGTAAATTACTGCTTGCCCCACTCGAACCCGGGCAAATTGCCGTTGTAGCAGTTTCTCCAGGACATGGTATTTCACGCATCTTTGCAAGCCTTGGCGTATCCGCGATTGTTGAAGGCGGACAAACAATGAATCCAAGTACGCAAGAAATCCTCAACGCCTTTGAAAATCTGCCTACGGATCGGGTGATCATTCTGCCCAACAATAAAAATATCGTCTTAGCAGCGCAGGCAGCCGTCACAATGACCGTGAAAAAAGTCGCTGTTGTTCCAAGCACCAGTGTTCCTCAAGGACTGAGCGCTCTTTTGCGTTTGAAACCGGATGGTGATTTTGACTGGGTTGTCTTGGAAATGAATGAAGCCTTAAAGGAAGTTGAGACCGGTGAAATCACTATTGCAACAAGATCAGTACAAATCAATGGCGTAGAAGTACATCAAGGGGAGGTTATTGCACTTCACAATGGAAATCTGGTTTGTGCCTCTGACAATCTGACATCTGCGTGTCTGTGCCTATTGGAAAAGGCAAATACTGCTGAAAGAGAGCGTATAACCCTCTTTTATGGGGAGAATGTTTCTAAAACAGAAATCAATGCAATAGTGGATCAAATACGCGAAAAGTATCCCAATCATGAGATTGAACTACATGAAGGCGGTCAACCTCATTACCAATTTATCATTGCAATTGAATAACTGAACCTGCAGGCTATGGAATCAATTTGCATCATCACCGACAATTCGGTTCAATTTCCACATCCCAACTACCCGGGGCGTAATCTGGTCAAAACCGCATCTCTCAAATCTTATTTTGGGCAAAAACAAAACTTGGAGCAATGGAAGACACAAAACCTTCCGTCTGTCGTTGATGAAGAGTTATGCCCCAAACTGGTAGCGCCAACTATTGATGAATTCCGCCAACTATTTATTGAACTGGGAAATTCATATCGGCAAATATTGGGGATTTTTTTATCTTCCAAGTTAAGCGATTGTTACCAAAATGCAGAAAAAGTAGCAAAGTTGCTCAATGGACATGACATTCAGATCGTCGATTCCCAAACCACTTCTGCCAGTCTGGGATTGATGGTACAAACGGCAGCCCAATCCATTGTTGAGGGAGCTACGCTGGTTGAAGCAGAACATCAAGTAAGAAGTCTTATTCCACAGGCTTACGCGGTTTTGTGTATTCCTGATTTATCCTACCTCCATTACAATGGCTTCATTGACCGTACTCAGGCATTGATCGGCGAAATGCTCGGTCTCTTACCAATCTTCACCTTAGAAGAGGGCTCGTTGACACCTATCGAAAAATTACGCTCTCATAGACAAATTACTGAATTCTTTCTAGAATTTCTGGATGAGTTTGAAGATTTGCAACATGTTGCCTTGTTACAGCCAGTGAAAACACCCGCGCCGGATGTAAATCTCCTGAAAGAATATTCTCAAAAAACCTTCACATCAACAACCTTCTCCACCCATACTATTAACTTGCCGCTAGCAACTTTATTTGGACCAACATGTACAGCATTGCTTGTACTTGAAAATGGGGGCTAAAACATGGAGTTTTTGATTGATTGAATAGAACGCGTTCAATAAATCGCAGTTGCAAATATACCTCCTATTCAATGCATGTGTTCCATACTTCGGAAACACACAGCATGATAAACTTTGCGGTAAAATAGCTCTATGCTTTCCGCGATTGAAAAACTTCAAAAGTTTTTGAAACTAGAAATAGAAAGAAATTTTGACAATCGGGCAGTAGTTGGTGGACTGGGGAAAATCCTGCCTAGCTGGACCAGCGAAGCCGATGCGCAAAACATTGACCCCGAACTGATCCAGACAGTTGTTGAGCAAATAAGCAAATATCAACAGATGGACACAATAACCAGAGCTGAGGTTATCAATAAGCTATTAGCTCTTATTGAAAATGCATCCGCCATGATTGCACTATCAGACGAGCAAAAAGCCGAAAGACAACCGCCTACTAAAAAATTGTCTCGCGTTGTCGAAGAGAATGCAAATCATGCAGATGCCCCCCCAGCAAATGCACGCAAGAATACAGTTGAATCACCCCCTCGCGTGGCACATGGTGCAACGGCACAATTTGGAACAGAAACCTCGAGTCTGGGTCTCAATGCTCCACTAACGATCATACCTGGGGTGGGACCCCGTCATGCACAAACTCTGGCAACTTTAGGCATGCACACACTGGGTGACATGTTATATTACTTTCCTCGTCGCTATGACGATTACAGCCAGCTGAAACCGATTAACCGTATCACCTATGGTGAAGAGCTCTCCGTGTTAGCAACAATTCAAAACGTCGAAAACCGGCAGGTTCGCGGGGGAAAGGCTCAAATCACCGAAGCAATTGTTAGCGATGGCACGGGATACTTGCGTTTGACCTGGTTCAATCAGCCCTGGATGGCTAATCGGCTGAAAATAGGGCAACAGGTGGTGTTGTCCGGGAAAGTAGATATGTATCTGGGGCGGTTGACCATGAACAACCCGGATTGTGAAGCATTGGAACAAGAGCATTTGCATACCAATCGCATTGTACCGGTTTATCCCTTATCCGGCCAAATCACTCAGCGCTGGCTTCGCCGCATCATGCATCAGGTGGTTAAGTACTGGGCACCCAGAACATCTGATTTTTTGCCGATTGAGTTAAGAAAGTCTGCTGATCTCATGGATCTACCAACCGCCCTGTTGCAGATTCACTTTCCAGATAATCAGGAATTATTGAAAGCTGCCCGCTATCGCCTGGCTTTTAATGAAATATTCTTACTGCAACTGGGTGTACTGGGGCAAAAGCGCCTCTGGCAAACTGCCACTGCGCCGGCTATTCCAATGCCGGAAGACTGGCTAAAACAGCAAATCGAACGTCTGCCATTTACATTGACAAACGCACAACAAAAAGCCCTGCAGGATATTCGTCATGATCTGCAATCCGGAAAACCAATGAATCGCTTGCTTCAGGGGGATGTTGGTTCGGGGAAAACAGTGGTCGCAGCGATAGCCATTGCTGCCGTTGTCCAGCAAGGTTTTCAGGCTGCGCTAATGGCACCCACCAGTATTCTGGCTGAGCAACATTACCTTACTCTGTCGCACCTGCTGACCAACCAGCATAATCCAGAAGCACCATTGCACCAAGATCAGATCGCCTTGCTGGTCGGGGATATTCCGGAATCCGAAAAACAAAAAATCCGCACCCGTTTAAAAAGTGGAGAAATAAAACTTGTGGTTGGCACTCATGCTCTGCTCGAAGACCCGGTAGAGTTTAATCACTTGCAATTGATCATTGTAGACGAACAGCATCGGTTTGGCGTTGAGCAACGCGCCATTTTAAGGTCAAAAGGAAAAAAACCACATTTGCTTGTTATGACTGCAACGCCAATTCCGCGTTCTCTGGCTTTGACGGTGTATGGCGATCTTGATCTTTCCGTGATGGATGAAATGCCTGTTGGGCGACAACCCATTGAGACACACGTGCTTCATCCTGTGGAACGCGAAAGAGCTTACCAATTGATACGAAGGCAGGTGCAGGAAGGTTATCAGGCATTTATCATTTACCCACTCATTGAGCAAGGCGAGCGTGAAGAAGTAAAAGCTGCTGTTGAAGAACATGAACGCCTACAAAGGGATGTCTTTCCGGAGCTTAAGCTGGCGCTCTTGCATGGACGCATGCGCGGGGATGAAAAAGATCGGATTATGCAACGTTTCCGAAATAAAGAATTTGATATACTGGTTTCAACCTCGGTTGTTGAGGTCGGAGTAGACATCCCTAATGCAACGGTCATGCTTGTCGAAGGGGCGAATCGCTTTGGACTTGCTCAACTTCATCAATTCCGCGGGCGGGTTGGGCGAGGCTCAGCCAAAGCCTACTGCCTGCTGATTCCGGAGACGGAAAATGCATTGGAGAATGAACGCCTTGCTGTGATGACAGAGACAAATGATGGTTTCGTACTTGCTGAACGAGACCTAGAGCAACGCGGACCCGGACAATTCCTTGGTACTCAGCAATCTGGTTTTTCTGACTTAAGAATGGCAAGTCTGACTGATCTGCACTTAATCGAAAAAGCTCGCAAACAAGCCCAACTTGTTTTTGAGAAAGACCCTTTACTAAATGACCCGAGTCATCAAGAGCTGAAGAAAATGGTAATGCGTCTCTTTGAATCGGGTAAAGGAGATATAAGCTAAACTATGGTGCGCGCTTTATTCCCTGGCACGTTTGACCCTATACACTATGGCCATATTGACATTGCCCGTCGGGCTGCACGTTTATTTGACGAAGTGGTTGTTGCGGTATATGACCGACCGCTGAAAAATCTCCTTTTTTCACCTGAACAGCGCCTGGCTCTGGTGCGTCAGGCGTTCCAAAACGAACCCAAGATAATCGTTAGAGGGTATTCCGGATTAACTGTTCAATATTGTCGGGAAATTAATGCCCAGGTCATTGTGCGCGGACTGAGGGTGTTTTCCGATTTTGAACACGAATTTCGCATGGCGCTGGCAAACAATCGGCTAGATCCAAGTATTGAAATCATCGCTCTGATCAGCAGCAGTGACCATACATTTATATCCTCATCCACAGTGAGAGAAATTGCATCTTTGGGCGGGGATGTTAGCACTATGGTGCCACCAGCAGTTAACCTGGCTCTGAAAGAACGCTTCTCGGAATTAGGAGACTGTCAGCAAATCGTCCCCATGACGCATCTGCGAGATTAATAACAAAAAATTGTAAAAACTGGTAAAGTAATTGCAACGATTAAGAAACACGGTTGGGCGGAGGATGGCATGGATATTTTGCATCTTGTAGATCGTTTGGAGGAATTATTCAACGAGAGCCGGTCAATACCATTTACACACAGCGTTGTGATAGATGAAGACCGCATGCTAGATATCATTGACCAAATGCGCGTTTCCATTCCAGAAGAGATCAAAAAAGCTCAACAGTTGTTGGCACAGCGTGACAGAATCCTCGCACAGGCAAAAGAAGAAGCAGAGCGCACACTGGCTTTGGCACGCGAAAAAAGTGAACAAATTGTTGATCGTGAATCAATTGTGCAGGCAGCTCAGGCACGCGCCGAGCAAATTATTGCTCAAGCTCGAGCGGAAACTGAGGTCACAAAGCGTGAAGCTGACGAATACGTGCTTGAAACATTAACAAAACTGGAAATGGAGCTTGATCGTATCTTAAGCCAGGTGAGGAACGGCATTCGCGCCTTGCAAACCGAAAGAAAAACTTAAGAGTAATAACTAGAACTAAAAGAACACTGAATTAAGCAACCTGGTCACTCAGTACCGTTCCTTCATCTCCTTTTGCTTCTGTCACCCTATGGGGCGCTGATCGTTTCTGTCGTATAGATTTACCTTCAATTGCATGAGGATGTAACGCTACATCAATGATCTGGTCCATGTGACTGACAGCCACAATGGACAAATCATCCCGAACCTTCTTAGGAACATCTATCAAGTCTTTCAAGTTTCGTTCTGGCAAAATAACCGTCTTCAAGCCTGCACGATGAGCCGCAAGCACCTTTTCCCGAACTCCTCCAATTGGTAACACTCTTCCTCGCAAGGTAATCTCGCCGGTCATTCCAACTTCTTTGCGTACTGGTCTCCCAGTTAATGCAGAAATTAGAGCGGTGGCAATGGTAATACCTGCGCTTGGACCATCTTTCGGAATCGCTCCTTCTGGAATATGGATATGAATATCGCTACGTTCATAAATGTTATTATTAATGTGCAACGAATGTGAGCGCGACTTTACATAAGATAGTGCTGCCTGCGCTGACTCTTGCATCACATCGCCAACTTGTCCGGTAATCTGCAGATTGCCCTTTCCCTCAAGAATCAAAACCTCAACAGGCATGATCTCACCACCATTTTCTGTCCAAGCAATCGCAGTTGCAACTCCCACTTCATCTTGCCGCTCTGCTTCGGTTTGAAAATATTGAGCTGGACCAAGGAATTTTTCAACAGTGTGCGGACCAATTCGAGTAGGACGAGGACGATTTTCGGACTTCAACCGGGCAATCTTGCGACAAACCCGTCCGATTTCTCGTTCTAGATTGCGAACACCAGCTTCATAAGTGTATTCCCGGATAATTTTGCGGACAGCCTGATCCCGAAAAGCTATTTCCTTATCCAAGAGCCCGCTCTCTTCCATCTGCCGCGGTATTAAGAAACGCCGGGCAATTTCAAGCTTTTCTTCCTCAATGTAACCAGGAAATTCCAACACCTCCATTCGATCAAGCAAAGCGGGCGGAATGGTTCCAAGTGTGTTTGCTGTAGTGATAAACATCACTTGCGAAAGATCATATGCCAAATCCAAATAATGATCCGAAAAAGCGAAATTTTGCTCTGGATCGAGCACTTCCAGTAAAGCCGAGGAAGGATCACCGCGAAAATCCGATCCCAGTTTATCAATCTCATCCAGCATGAACAAGGGGTTAATAGTTTTGGCGCGCCGCATAGTCTGAATGATACGTCCCGGCAGGGCACCAATATATGTGCGCCGGTGACCGCGAATTTCCGCTTCATCACGCACCCCCCCTAATGAGACACGCACAAATTTCCGCCCCAACGCTTCAGCAATGGACCGCCCTAGCGAGGTTTTTCCAGTTCCGGGTGGTCCAACAAAACACAATATAGGTTGCTTGAGTTTTTTGGGCTTCAGGCTGCGCACTGCAATATATTCCAAAATGCGGTCTTTGGCTTTTCCGAGACCATAATGATTTTGGTCCAGGATTTTGGCTGCATGACGAACATCCAGGTTATCCTCAGTCGCCTGTGTCCAAGGGAGTTCCAGAATCCAATCCAGATAACTGCGAATAATCGCCACTTCTGGCGACATTGGCGGCATTTGTGAAAGGCGTTCTATTTCTTTCATCGCCTGTGCCATAGCTTCTTCTGGAAGCTTTGCCTGTTCAATTTTTTGTCGCAGATCGTTAATCTCCCGAATCCAGATATCCCCTTCCCCCAATTCAGTTTGGATAGCCTTCATCTGTTCGCGAAGGTAAAATTCGCGCTGACTACGATCCACTTCGCTCTGAACCTTGTTCTGGATCTCATCTTCCAACTCCAGGACATCCAACTCCTGAGCAAGCAATCGGTTTACCCGTTTCAATCTTTCTGTCGGATCGGGCAACAACAATAAACTTTGCCGGTCTCTAAAGGGGAACGAAATTGCCGTTGCCACCATGTCAGCCAGCCAACCGGGTTCATTAATGTTCAAAGAAAACAAGTGAGCCTCTTCCGGCAGGCTGCGATCAAGTTGAACACAACGGTCAAACAAGTCGCGGGTGGTGCGCATTAAGGCATCTATAGTGCGATCCACTTCAACAGGCTCATAAATTGGTCGAGCCCGGACACGGTAATAAGGCTCGAGCTGAGTAAATTCCACCACCTCAACTCGTCGGCGACCCTGAACAAGTGCCGAACTGTTACCATCTGGCATACTCAATAATCGTCCAACAGCCATCTCCACGCCAATGGGCAGAAAATCCTCCGGGCATGGTTCATCAACTTCAGGATCGCTTTGTACTAACGCAATAACTGTTTGAAAATTATATTGTGCGTCCTGTATTGCTAGCAGATTAGGACCAGGAACAATAAAAATAGGTGCAATCATGTGTGGGAAAACGACAATATCCCGCAAGATGAGCACCGGACACTCAATTAAACCCTCATCATCTGGAGTACTATCTGGAACACGATATAATTCCTCTGTGCGCTGATATAACGCAGACGCATATTCTTCCGAATTATCTGCTGCTTGGAACCAGTCATCCGATCTCATTAACTCACCTTACGCAGCCAATTGAACGGGATTGAGTTCCCGAAGAGCAGCGTAAGCCGATTGGATAGCGCGTACGTACAATTTTGATTTGAGAGCAAAGTGATTGAGTTTGGTGTTGCCTTTGAGCAGTTCAAG
>DAOTYY010000125.1:0-8804 GCA_034434695.1 Anaerolineaceae bacterium | reverse complement strand
CTTGAACTGCTCAAAGGCAACACCAAACTCAATCACTTTGCTCTCAAATCAAAATTGTACGTACGCGCTATCCAATCGGCTTACGCTGCTCTTCGGGAACTCAATCCCGTTCAATTGGCTGCGTAAGGTGAGTTACTGAATAATTCTCTCCAACGAGTAATGGTATACTTCAGGAAACACTATTTCCTCAACTCTTAAGGTTTGTTATTCCAAAAGCCGGGATACGCTTTTGATTCCGTCACAAACTCCCAATACTAATCACACGGCTTACCTGCGTTACCAGCAGGAACGCATCACCCACTGGGACCACATTGCAGAACTTTTAAACCACTGGAAAGGCTGGGGAGGGTTTTACCATCACTGTTTGGAAAAGATTTATCGTTTTTACATCCCTCCCGGTCAGCGGGTTTTAGAAATCGGCTGTGGCAGCGGTGATTTGCTCGCCGCGCTTCAGCCTTCTTTTGGTGTTGGCGTGGACATGTCAGAAAAGATGATCACCCGCGCCCGTCAACGACACCCCGAATTGCAGTTTATCCGGGCAGATATCCATGAGCTTGACCTTGATGAAACCTTCGACTTTATCATCTTTTCGGACACCTTAAATGAACTCTGGGATGTTGAACTGGCGCTCAAAAAGTTGAAAGGTGCTTGTCATCCCTCCACCCGTCTTTTTTTCAATTATTACAGCCGGCTGTGGGAACTGCCGCTCAAAGCTGCCCGCTCACTGGGACTGGCAACGCCCACCCTGTATCAAAACTGGCTGACCGTCGAGGATGTCCATAATCTTCTTTATCTGACAGATTATGAAGTCATACGCGACTGGCGGGAAATTTTGTTGCCGCTCAACATTCCCCTTTTGGCGCCATTATGTAACAGCTTTCTGGCACGACTTTGGCCCTTCATGCACTTAACCCTGACCAATTTCACACTGGCACGACCGCGTCCTGCGCACCCCACAAACGCTTCAACCTGGCAAGTTTCCGTGATTGTTCCAGCACGCAATGAAGCCGGTAACATTCGCGACATTTTTGAACGCGTTCCAGAGATGGGCAGCGGCACAGAATTGATCTTTGTCGAAGGTCATTCAAAAGACCAAACATACGAAACCATTGAGTGCATGATAAAAGAATACCCCCAACGACAAGTGAAACTATTACGTCAGCCGGGTAAAGGCAAGGGAGATGCTGTACGCACTGGGTTCGACGCCGCAACAGGCGATATTCTTATGATCCTTGATGCCGACCTGACCGTTCCGCCAGAAGACCTGCCGCGCTTCTATGATGCATTGGTTTCCAGAAAGGGAGATTTTATCAACGGTGTGCGGCTGGTTTACCCAATGGAAAAAGAAGCCATGCGTTTTCTTAACCTGTTGGGTAACAAATTCTTCAGTCTTGTGTTTTCATGGTTATTAGGGCAACCTATCAAGGATACGCTCTGCGGCACAAAAGTGCTCTGGAAATCGGATTACCAGAAAATCGCTGCCAATCGTGCCTACTTTGGAGAGTTCGACCCCTTCGGGGACTTTGATTTAATCTTTGGGGCAGCAAAGCTCAATCTCAAGATTGTAGACATGCCCATCCGCTATCGCGAGCGCGTGTACGGCACAACCAATATTCAACGCTGGAAACATGGATGGCTTTTACTGCGGATGGTTGCCTTCGCCGCCCGCCGCTTAAAATTTGTCTGAAACCTAAAATGGACCAACAGCTTCCACTTTTCTCACCAGCCGCCCTGACAGTATCCGAATTGACGCGTTACCTGCGCCAGCTTATGGAAGATGACAAGTTTCTTCAAGACATCTGGGTCTATGGCGAAATTTCCAATTTCAAACGTCACACCTCTGGACATATCTATCTCACGCTGAAGGATAGTGAGGCATCCCTGCATGCCGTCATCTGGCGCAATATTGCGGAGCGGATCAAATTACCCCTGCAGGATGGCATGGCAATTGAAGCGCGTGGGTATATTAGCATCTATGAACGTGACGGCCAGTACCAGCTCTATATCAACATGATTCGTCCTGCGGGTGAGGGAAGGCTGTTTCAGGAATTTTTGCGATTGAAGGAACGCCTGGCAGTGGAAGGCTGGTTCGATTTAGAACGCAAGCGTCCCTTACCACAGCGCCCGCAAAAAATCGGCATTGTCACCTCTCCTACTGGTGCAGCCCTGCAAGATATGCTCAATACACTGCGCCAGCGCTACCCGCTGGCAGAAGTAGTTGTTGCCCCCTGTCTGGTACAGGGTCTTGAAGCACCAGAGGACATTGTGCGCGCCTTGCAAGACATCAACCGGCTGGAAAAACCGGATGTTATCATCCTTGCACGAGGCGGTGGTTCATTAGAAGACTTATGGGCATTCAACGACGAGCGCGTGGTACAAGCTGTCGCCAACTCGCCAGCGCCAGTGATCAGCGGCGTTGGTCACGAAACTGACTTTACACTAGCCGATTTTGCCGCCGATCAACGCGCTCCGACACCAACTGGTGCTGCGGTCATGGCAACACCCAATAAAGCCGAATTGATCGCAGAGATTCAAACCCTTTGTAACCGGCTAAACCACCATTTTGAAATGATACTTGAAAATGAAACATCCAACCTGAAAGCAGTCATTCATCGTCTTGCACGTGTTTCTCCTCTTTGGAAAACACAAAACGAACTTCAGCGTCTTGACCAATTCGTATGGCGCGCCGAACGCGCCATGCAGCACCAGTTAGATATCCGGCGTGCCCGCTGGTCAGGTATAGAAAAGCAATTACAAACGCTAAATCCGCTGGACGTCTTGCAGCGCGGCTTTGCCATCGTCAGTAAATCCGATGGTACACTGGTGCGCAGTTGCGGTGACGTTGAAATTCACGACGAACTGAACATCCGCCTCTCCGATGGACAAATCAGCGCCCGTGTCACCCAAAAAGGATAATCTCCGGGAGGAAAAAATGCCTGTTTCATCTGCGCCTGTTGAACAACTTTCTTACGAGCAAGCTTTTGCTGAGCTGGAAAGTATTGTAACTTCTCTGGAAACAGAGCAAACGTCTCTGGAAGATGCAATTGCCCTTTTTGAACGGGGTCAATTGCTGGCAAAACATTGTCAGACCTTGCTGGAAAATGCTGAATTACGCATCCGCCAGCTCAGCAGACCGGAAGGAGAAGAAGATGCAGAGGGGTAATCCATGGGAGCAGAATTGGTTGGTAATCACATCTTGCTGGTAGGAATAACTGCTTGGGTATTGGCACAGCTCCTAAAGATTCCCACCCATTATCTGGTTCATCGTGAGTGGAATTTCGGATTGATTTTCACCAGCGGCGGCATGCCCAGCTCTCACACTGCTCTGATGACCTCTGTAACTTTAGCGATTGGGCTGTATGACGGGTTTGGTACACCATTGTTTGCACTTGCCTTCGCCATTTCCATGATTGTTATCTACGATGCAGCCGGGGTACGCCGACAGGCAGGTATTCATGCGCAACGGATCAACGTACTTGTGCGTGAGCTTCTAGACGGTCATCCGGTTTCCCAGGATTTACTGAAAGAGGTAATCGGTCATACGCCTCAGCAGGTCATCGGCGGGATGTTTTTGGGAATCACTGTCACGCTGGGGTATTGGTTTCTACTACCGTAAACCTTCTATCCAAATCCCAATTCCCCGAGAATCTGCTCTGTCTTTCGCCTAACACCAGCGCGAACACCCAATTCTTCCCAAAAGCGTTGATCGTAACGTCGTGAACGCACTGGAATCGGCATTGGCACACCCCAGCCCAGAAGCAGCACCTCCTCTTTCGGCTGCAGACGCGCCAGCATTCCGCGCAGCGCTTCACGGTTTGCCAGCCCGGAAAGTACCGCCTGAATATCTGCATCATCCCCTAACCAGCCTGAGATGCGCGTACCGAGTTGGGACATAACCTCGTCATCAATTTGCGAAGGACGCTGGTCAACAATCAACAGCGTCACATAGTATTTACGCATCTCGCGCGCAATGGTGCTAAAAGTCGTTTGAGCAGCCACCTCGCGATTGAGTAATTTATGCGCCTCTTCAACAACAATGACAAGCTGACGCGGTTCCTGTCTGCCATGACTGCGATATTCGTTGGTACGCTGCTCCCAAATTTGACGCAGCTTGCGGGTTAGCAAGTTCGTCACCAGCAAATAGTCCAGATCGGACTCATGCTCGCCAAACGACAAAACGACATGCTGTCCGGCATCCAGTGCTTTGACAATCTCACCCAACGAGTCAGCGGCAGTTTGTTCGACAATATAAGGTTTATGAAACACTCGCCCCAGCTTGGAATGCAGAGCCTCTGCCGCCATCACTGAAACCCCCGCCCGATTCGCCCAAGCAGCTACACTATCGGGATGCGGTACTTTCTTGCCCTCCTCATTTTCAATTTGTGCCTGGTTCATGTTCTTGAAGGCATGGAACCAATTTTCGCGCCCAAAGGTAGTGATCAATGCTTCCAAAGTGGCAGGAGTGGTTTCTTTCAAGTTCAGCTCACGGGTTAGCATTTCAATATCTTCGGGTTGTATGTCCTTCTCAGCAATCTCCAGATGAAAATCCGGGGCTTGTCCGCGAATGGAAGCCGTCCTGCCCAGTGCGACTACACGCACCTTTTGAGGGAACGCCATCCGAAGACCAGTTACGCGCTCACCAGTATCCGAGGCGGTATCATCAAAACCGTATTCGTTGTGCATGTCAAAGACCAGCACAGAAGCTTTTGCGTTATGAATTAACCCGGCAAGTAAAATGCGCGTTAGAAAGGATTTTCCCGTGCCGGTGGCGCCAAAGATACCCGCTGAGCGTTGAACAACTCTTTCTAGATTAATGCAAACCGGATGTCCCTGTTCACGTGTATAACCAATAACAAAATTGCCTTCCTTCTCCGGCTTACCAAAAATCGCCGCTACATGTCCTGCATGTGCCAGCAGGACGGGAGAATGATGCGAAGGTACAGTTTTGATAGGCAAAATGGTTGGTTCATGTTCAGCATATTTTTCACGCCAGGCATTATATTCAGGCGAATCGGGCTGCGGCTCACTTTCCAACATGAGCGCTGGCAAGACCACCAGATTGGTGTACAGCGTCTGCCCATGTAAAAGTTTTGCCAGCTCACTAGGTAAACGCGCCTCACTCTGCTCATCGGCAAAGCGGGGATCGGTCGCCCCCAATTGCAAATCGGTCACCAAGCCATAAAACTGCCAGTGCCCGCTTTCAATCACCACAAAACTGCCTTCTTGAACCATCTGCGGCAATACCGTGAGACGAACTTGTAGATTTTCCTTCAGACTGCCGCCAACAATATATCCAATCAATCCTTCGTTTTTTTGCTCCAACATCATCCATCCTCCCTAATTGGAAACTTCTATGTCAAGTCGTGCATCTGCCACCGCCCCAAGCACCGCCATCAGGGTAGGATAATCATCCCGCAAGAGTGTAATTAACTCCTGCACTGCCGCCATTCCCCAGTTTGGGTGTCCAATGACACGCTGCGCCTGTACCATCTGCTTGAAGTGGCTGGCAATCAGCTCGCTGACTGGCAAATCGCTGGCGCGCAGGACATGGCGAAAGTAGCCGAATTGCCCAATTGGACTGAAGCGTACCAAGTCTTCCTGATCGCAGGGGTAAATAGCATCCAGTGTCAGCGGCGGGCGCGGCGGTAAAAGATGATAAATGTGCTGACCCACCTGATAACCGACAAACAATACACTGATTTCCAACGGTACGTTGCGGTTCAGGCGATTATCCATAATGATCTCTTCTGAAACCCTCTCAGAGGTGACCAACTGACGTACCAGCCCATCATCATCAATATGAATGTCATATACCAGCCCAAACACCTGTGTCTGAGGCAGGTCACCAATTGGTATCCGTACCATACCGCCAAACTCAGGTACATCCTGTTGAGAAACCTTACAACCTACCACACAGCCGGCAATACCAGAACGCAGTAAACGGCCAATTTCAATATTCGTCATCTCTGATACCTCGTTCGATCCCCTGAAAGTTCTTTCAAGCTTTGTTTGAAAGAAGTATCTCCCACCTCAACCCCAAGACGGCGCATTTCCGTAATGAACATTGTCTCAATTTGGAGCTTTTCTTCACGGGTTACTACCGCAACCTCATGGGCACGATGCAGAGCGTAAGGATACCGCTTCCCGGTCATCCAGTCGCACTGCTCCATCAGGGCGCTATGTACACGATTGAGCAAAACCGAATTTTGGACAACCCACGCAGGCACTTCAACCCGCGCCAGCCAGGGTTTCTCCTCATAGCCAACGTTGAGATAAAAAAAATGTAATGCCAGCGCATCTGAAAAACTGCTCGCCGAGCGCGATTGAATAGCAAAAACCGCTGAACGCTCGCCAGGCTTTAGCAATGGAGAAAATAAATCGGCATCAGTAACCCCTAACAGAGGACGTATTCGTCCCGCCTGGGCAATCTGCTCTGCCGGAAGCAACACCAGTTCAAGCAGCCTTACGACCAAATCGGCGCGCGGTTTATCTACATAGCCAGCAGCTGCCACGTTTAGCCTTGCCAGCTCCCGAAGCGCAGCCAAATAATCTTGAAAAGGTTGCTGAAAGTCTGCTCGTTCCTTCGGTTCACGGAATAGTTCCAGTGTACCATCAGTAAGCGTCACAACAGGAAATCGCTCTGCCGCAGCCAGTTCTGCCAGCGTACGCCGCTCATACAGGTCGCGCATCAGCGCCAGCAAATCCTCACCCATGATTCCGTCCGTGCAGTAAAGCTGATCACCATATAGCAGCCAGCTACGCGTCATCTCGCGTGGCGGCTCACCTTGTCCCGGCACGATACGAATTACACCTACATTAACCTCAGCAAACTCTACCTGAGCATGACGATCGGGTTCAATTTGCGATCCATCTGCTGCCAGCAAGACAATCTTCTCACGCAAAACAGGGCGGGCAATAGACTGGTTCAGGAACTCTGTTAGTGGCACTGCACAGCGCAAACCGCTATTTTTTTCGCTAGCCAGCCTGACCAGACGCTGCAGCCATTCCAGTTCATTTGTATAAGTTGCCAATAACTGACGAGCACTTTGGCGAAGCGCCTTCAAGTGTTCCTGCCGCCTTTGGGCTTCGCTGCCCGCTTCTCGAATCTGCCGCTGTATCTCAAGAAAATTGACCGGCATCCTGGCCCCAATTGTCGAACATTTGTTTCGTTTATTATAGCACAAAAAGCAAAATCTGGCGGGTTCTTTATCGTTCGCCCGCCAGACCAGATGTTACTCATTTACATTCAGGGTTGAGCAACCGTTAGCGAGAGGAAATCCACCTCCACAGGACCCTGGCTAAACGACATTACTCCTAACCCAATTGTGCCATCTGTCAGCGTGTTATCTTTGACAGGCGGCTCATTATTGATTAAGTGTTCCACACCATTCAAGAATACACGGATGTTTTGACCCTGACAGAGCATGCCAATCGTATTCAGCCCAACCCCCGCTTTGATTTCATAAGTACTGACATGCCCAATACCCTTAAGCAATTGAACATAAGGGACCTTCTTTTGTTGTTTGAGCACGAAGTCATAACGGAAAAGCTCGTAGGTGCCAGCCAGAGGTCCAGCCGTATGGATGCGCAGTTCGTAAAAACCTTTTTCCGATCCGCGGCACCATAGGGCAATCCCATTTGCGCCGCTTCGCACCGTCTCAACCTCCGCTTCAATATAAACATCTTTGTAAAAGAAGGTACCATTCTCAAAATAAGCATAGGTTTCCGGTGAAGGGACTTCAAACTTCAAGCGGTTGCCCATCTGCCTGACATAAGTCTTACTCGGATCACCTGCCAGAACAACCTGTGTCCAGTCGCTCAAATCGCCCCCAAAGTCCATTGTATAGTAAGGGCTGATCTCTTCAGTAGGTGTTGCCTCCGGTTCAGGCGGCTGGGTAGGCTCAGGTGGGACCGTTGGCTCCAGAGGTGGCTCCGTCGGTGGTGGAATGGTTGGCATCTCTACGGTGGGAGGCAACGTTTCCTCAGTTGCTTTCTGCCCGCCAATCCGGCATGCCATAGAAACAAAAATGAACACCAAAACCAAATACAGCAGTCGCTTTTTCATGTCTCCTCCACAAATCACAGATTTCTTAATTACTATAACACTATAACGATAGTGACAGCAAAAGTCAATCAAATTACCCCAAATTGTCTCCTAAATGATCAAGTTGCTCACGACTTTTCAAGAAAAGGATCATAATTCGGGTTGGTTGAAGCCCAAACGCAGGTTCCCCGATTGAAAAGCCGACAGTCCACCGCGCCTGAGCAACGATGTGCCTCCACTCGTGGCGGCTGATCCGGTAAATGTTCTGCTGGATAGATCAATTCCGCATCCAGAGTTACTACTGCCTTTGCATGTTCACAGTAACGCTTCTTTAATGGACGCCAGATTTTTTCTGCCATTTTTCTATCCTCCAAATTGTTCATCATCACCATTATCCAGTAATTCGAAATCTGAAGCACTGCTTTTGAACTTACCATCCAAAACAGATCCGTTTGGGGGAATGTCTCGCCATTCTCCGGGGATCACCCGCTGCAATGCTTGAAGATGTTCCTCAACCACGTCATCCGGGCAAAGCTCAACAAACAGATATAACCCTAGCCAGATCACCAAGGCATCATCCACCGGCGTTACCAGCGGAAGAGCTGCCAGTCCTTCCGGGAGAATTAAGTAACTCACCTTACGCAGCCAATTGAACGGGATTGAGTTCCCGAAGAGCAGCGTAAGCCGATTGGATAGCGCGTACGTACAATTTTGATTTGAGAGCAAAGTGATTGAGTTTGGTGTTGCCTTTGAGCAGTTC
>DAOTYY010000124.1:0-4951 GCA_034434695.1 Anaerolineaceae bacterium | reverse complement strand
CTTGAACTGCTCAAAGGCAACACCAAACTCAATCACTTTGCTCTCAAATCAAAATTGTACGTACGCGCTATCCAATCGGCTTACGCTGCTCTTCGGGAACTCAATCCCGTTCAATTGGCTGCGTAAGGTGAGTTTTTTAAATCAAATTCAAGGTACGCCTGACGGCGTACAAAGGTCGAATCGCGCAGCAGACGCAGGATTTCACCGTTGCTGACGATGCCCCAGAGCGCCTCGCTGCGGTTAAGATATTCCTGCATCAGGGCATGCGGTGAAAGGCGCGGCCTGCCCGAAGGAGGCAGCCGTCCCAACTCTTGACGCGCCCCGACCAGATGCAGCGGCGGAGCATCTTCAGCCATTCCAGCGCGGTGCGAGATGGCAAAATTCATCCCGTCTATGACATAGGCGCGCGGGTTGTAGTACGGCTCATAGCCGAGAAAGCTGAAGAAAGGGACCAGCCAGAGGTCGCGGGTCGGCGTGGTTGCCAAATCCCCTTCATCCAGACGCGCCAGGCGGTTTCTGAAGATCTGCCATTGCTTGCCCAGCTCGTGAAAGACGGCGGCGATTTCATCGGTCAGACTGCGCTGCGGCGGCAGGTTGAAATCCTGTGCCCGCTGTCCGGGCAGTCCGCCGGCAGCCAGTGCTTCCAGCAGGTCGGGGCTGAAAAAACCGCCTTCAATCCGAATGGAGGGAAAATGTGCAGCGGGCGGCATGGATCGCTTCTCCTTTTCTCACTGCGGCATCGGCTGTAAACGCAGAACCCCCAGCAAATCGGCGGGGAACTGCACTCGGACGGTCAGTTCATGCATACGCAGGCGCATTGCCTGGCGGATGCCCTGATGTGCACTTTCCAGTTGACGGGCGCGCGCTTCCAGCAAAGGCTGCAGTTGCGGTTCAAGCGCGGCATAACCCTTCAGGAACTCTTCAATCAGGCGGCGCTTTTCTTCCAGCGGAAGATTGGCATCGGGCATGGCGCTGCCGAGCAGACGCAGGGCTTCACTTTCTTCCAGCCAGGAGGGATCATCCGGCTGTCCGCGGCAGCCCAGCACGCGCACTTCTTCGGAGAAAAGCGGGGTAAGCTTCGGCTGTTCAACCAGATAACGCACGCGCAATAGAAGCAGCGTGGTGGGCTGCTGTACCGAGCGGGTGAGGATGACCCCGCAGCGCGCCGCGCGCGCTGCGCCGCCTTTGGTCAGCGCCTCTTCCAGCAAGAAGCGCGCCAGCGCGGCGATAAAGGGATGGTTACGGCCCAGATACTCTGCGCCTTCGGGCGTGGGCGACTCGAAAGCGACCCGCCAAAGACCGTCTTTGCGCTCCGGCAGGGCAAAGCGGAGCGCCTCTGGAAGATTGGGCGGCGGGGGCGAGGTGACGATCTCATACACTCCCCTCCGACCGGCGGGGCGGATGGTCAAGTCCAGACGCTGCGCCGCCGCCTGTACGAATTCGCGCACTGCCTGCGGATCACCCAGCACTGCATCGGCAGCTTCCAGCTCACGCTGTACTTCCTGCGGTTTGAGGGCGCGCTGGGCAAAACGCGTGCGGCTGAGGCGCTCGCGCTCGGCGTCGCGATCCCAGCGCTCGTGCAGTTTCTGTACGTTCTGCTCTGCAAAATCAAATGCCAGTTGTCCAGCAGGTTTTCGATGGCTGCGCAGAAACAGCGCATTCAACACGGCTTCGGTGACGCTCTCGCTCTCTTCCGGCACGGGCACGTGTGTGCCAAGCGCCTGATGAATCTGGCGCGCTTTATTCAGCAGCACTTCCAGCACCACGCCGTCTACCGGATTATCCGGACTGAAATAGCGGATGGTTTTGACCTGCGGCGCAGGCTGCCCATAGCGGTCTATCCGTCCCTCGCGCTGTTCCAAACGATTGGGATTCCAGGGCAGGTCATAGTGAACAGCGGCGGTGAACTTCTCTTGCAGGTTGATTCCCTCAGAGAGGCAGTCTGTAGCCACCAGAAGGTGCGGGCGGCTGCTGTCGATTTCGGCAATACGGGCGCGCCGCTCCTCGTCGCCCTGCCGTCCGGTGATGCAGACAATTTGCACTTCCGGGAATGTTTTTGTCAGCCGATGGCGCAGCGCATCACTGACATACTCGGCGGTTGCCACATAACGGCACCAGACAATCGGCTGATAGCCCTCTTTCAACAGGTCGCTTGCCAGTTGAACGATGCCCTCCAGTTTGCTGTCCTCGCCGGGCTGCAGCAAGCGCGCTGCCAGGCGCCCCAGCTCGCGCAGTTGGCGGCGCTCATCCGCTGAGAGGGTGGCTTCTGCCTCTTCAACCGGCGGAGCGGGTTGTTCATCATCGGTACGGTCTTCATCCGATTCGAAAACAAAGCCGCCAAAATCCACCTCATCGTCACCTTCGCCAAGACGGGCATGGCGGGTTTCCAGCGCTGCAAGGGCAGTCTTCGGGCTGGACATCACACAGCGCAAGAGCGCCAGTGCGCCCCAGTAGCGCACGCGGCGCTTGCGCTCCTCCAGACCTTCTCCGCTGCGCACAATTGCGGCGCAGAAATCATATGTTTTCTCAAAAAGCTGGCGGTATGCCCCGGAAAGGCGGTAGGTACGGTCTTCCAGAATGCGTTTTGGAAAGCAGGCGGCGCTTTCCCAGTCGTGTTCAATATCCTTGCGCGTGCGCTGGACGAAATGCAGCGCCAGTTTGCGCAGTCTCTCTTCGTCCAATTCGCCGATCTGCCAGCCGCTAAAATGTGGATCAAGCAGCGATAAGAGGGATTGAAAAGCGCTCTCGATGCCGCTATGCGGCGTGGCGGTGAGCAGGATGAGATGCTGATCAGGTTTTTTGGCGATTTCCCGCAACAGCTCATGCCGCTGCTGTTGGGATTGGTTCCCTGCCTGTGCCGCGCCATGCACTTCATCCACGATGATCAGCTCTGGAGCATGGAGCAGAAAGGCATGCCGGTTGCGTTCGCTTTTCAGGTAATCAATACTGGCGACCTGAATCGGATAATATTCGTAAATGGTTTTCATCGGTGGCTTGCTGCGTTCCAGTTGCCTCACCGTGCCGGAGCGGATGACCACCGCTTCGAGGTTAAATTTCTCGCTCAATTCTTTTTGCCACTGGTCGCACAGATAAGGGGGGCAAAGCACCGCCAGACGTTTGATCTCCCGGCGTTCCCAAAGCTCGCGGGCAATTAACAGCGCTTCGATTGTTTTGCCCACTCCCACATCATCGGCAATCAGCAGACGCACGGGGTCAAGGCGCAATGCCATCAGCAATGGCACAAATTGGTAAGTGCGCGGGCGAATGGAAATCCGTCCCAGCGAGCGCAAAGGCGAAGCGCCCTCACGCAGGGTGAGGCGCGCCGCCTGCCAGAGCAAATGGGCGCTGGCGGCGTCGGAAACGTCCTGCGGGGTTGGCAATGGAAATTGAGCTGATTGAGGACGCTCTTCCGGCAGGGTATAGCCCAGCAGGTCTGTCAATTCCTTGTGGATGGCAACCGTTTCATCCGTCGCGCCGGTCAACGGGCGCAAAAGATAGACGCTTGGATCGTCATGGGGCAGCAGCACCCAGTAACGATTGCGGACCTGAACGATGGAACCAGGGTTCATGCGTGTCTCCACAGCGGAAGATTGGGAATTGGCAATCCCCGAATGATGAAGGCTGCTGCCCACGCGGGTTTGCTTGCACTGGCGGCAAAAGTTTGTTATGCTGGTATTTGCCGCTTTGCGCCTCGACCGCGCAGGCATTCCAGCCGCGCCGAAGCCGCCGGCGCGGCTGGATTGTCTTACTGGAATGAGTATAGCAAAACTTTATTGATTTCGGCACGGCGCGACGCTCAGCAGCAAAGCGGAATGCGGCTTCCTCTGGCGGCTGAAGGCGGCAGCCCCTGCCGCTCATTAAGACTTTTTCGCGCTCAATAGTCCCACAGCTTTAAAATAGACAGGCAAAGTTTTCAGCCGGACTTAAAACCCAAAAATATCCCCTGGTGGATGGGTGAAATCCCTATTGCGAAAGCACGGAAGCCAGCGCTGCTACACCAAACAGACAGGCAGCCATGCCGGCAATGACCAGAAACACAATCCCGATCACGAGAGCAGCCTTGCCTGAGACGCCCGGTTGCAGGATCGCCTCCGCCGGATCGTCCGGGTTGTAATATACCCGCACCGTGCCGCCTGCCGGGTGGCGGGCAAGTTCCTGCTCCACCTTGCGCAGGCTGCCGATGAATGACGGTATCCCCGCTTTCAGGCGATCACCGCGGTAGGTAACGCCGTTGACTTCATACTCGTAGACCACATGCGGTGCAAAAACGCGGTGCCTGTCTCCCTCTGAGTCTACCTGGTAGTCTTTAGCCACATAAGATTCGATCACGCGACCTGTGACTGATGGCCATGTTTGGGCTGCGGTGGCTTTTTTCCTCTCCCGCGCATAGAGACTGAGAGCATAAATCCCTGCGCCCGCAAACACGAGCACAAATACGCCAAAACAAACAAATCCCAGAATGCTTATGCCTGAATTAGCCATGGCGCTCCTTTAGTTATCAAGGGTCAACTACTGTTCCCTAACGGGAACAGCTTGTCTCTGTCGACGCGGTAGAACCGCGTCCGAGACAATAGGCTGATTGACGGCAGCCCTCGCTCGGAACATCCGAGCCGCTTAAGTATCCATAACGATGGCGAAATGGCACGTAACTGTTTTCCCGCAAATCTATCGAGTGTCTTGTGCCTGATTGCGTACGGCGAATGTTTTACGCAAACACCGATTACTGTCTGCAACCTCATACACTCGGTTGGTAAAGTACAAAACTTAAGGAGAGTATAGCACAAGCGTTCGACAATTTCAATATACCAGAAAATATGTGTTTGTAACATCAGCGGTGGGTGAATTTCGGGAAAAGGCAAAAGGCAGGAAGTCCCCCTGCCCAATAACAGCTTAGAAAGCAGCACCGGACCCAGCCAGGAGCAGTGCAGCCCACATGCCCTGCCAGGATTTG